>NZ_JHZZ01000001.1:1516071-1819285 GCF_000687935.1 Polaribacter sp. Hel_I_88
AACTAGTTTCTCTAAATCTAAAAAAGATTTACATATTGAGGAGTTGTCAAAAAAAACAGCTTTTTCATTATTCAATTACTCAAATTTAGAATATGAATTTGAATGGTTTTTGATAGCAAATAGTTCTAAGAGAGAAAATCAAACAGAATCTAACGAACTACTATTAACAACAGAAACAAAAACATATTTAATTCCAGAAAAGAAAAAAGTTGATTTTTTTATTAAAATTTCTGGAAACGTATCGTATAGTTTTGTTGTTAAAACAATCGATAAAATTAATACGATAGATCAGGTAATTACCTCTTATTCAATAGATAAAAACACATTAAAGTCTAAAGACTTTTTAATAATTTAAAAATATGCCACACAATAATAAAACAAAAATTGTTGCAACCTTAGGGCCAGCAACTGATACGAAAGAAATTTTAACAGAGTTGGCTAAAAACGGAGTCAATGTTTTTAGAATCAATTTTTCTCATGCAGATTATGAAGATGTTAAAAATAAAGTAAGAATCATTAGAGAAATTAATGAAGAAAACGGATTTAACATTGCTATTTTAGCAGATTTACAAGGACCAAAACTTCGTGTTGGAGTTATGGAAGATGATGTTATTTTAAAGGATGGAGACACCTTTAAATTTACAACTGAAAAGTGTATTGGTACAAAAGAAAAAGCTTTTATGACCTACAAACGTTTTCCTAAAGATGTAAAAGTAGGAGAACAAATTTTGGTTGATGATGGTAAGTTATTATTTGAAGTAGCTTCTACAAACAAAAAAGACGAAGTAGTTGTAAAAGTAATTGTTGGTGGTGCTTTAAAATCTAAAAAAGGTGTAAACTTACCTAATACAGCAATTTCTTTACCAGCTTTAACAAAAAAAGATAAAGAAGATGCCGTTTTTGCATTAGGTTTACATGTAGACTGGATGGCATTATCGTTTGTAAGAACTCCAGAAGATTTAAGGATGTTACGCGATTTAATTGCAGAACATTCAGAATATAGAGTGCCAGTAATTGCAAAAATTGAAAAGCCAGAGGCTGTTAAAAATTTAGATGCTTTAATTCCTTATTGTGATGGATTAATGGTGGCTCGTGGAGATTTAGGGGTAGAAATCCCTATGCAAGATGTGCCTTTAATTCAGAAAAAATTGGTAAGAAGAGCAAAAAGAGCAAGAATTCCTGTAATTATTGCTACACAAATGATGGAAACTATGATTGACAATTCTGTGCCAACAAGAGCAGAAGTTAATGATGTTGCCAACTCAATTATGGATGGTGCAGATGCTGTAATGCTTTCTGGAGAAACGTCTGTTGGGAAACACCCAATTAGAGTTATTCAGAAAATGTCTGAAATTATAAAAAGTGTAGAAAATTCTAGAATGATAAAAGTGCCACAAGAAGCACCTCATATTAGAACAAACAGATTTATCACAAAATCTATTTGTCATCATGCAGCAATGATGGCAAACCATACAGATGCATCTGCAATTTGTACTCTAACAAACAGTGGTTATACAGCATTTCAAATTTCTGCATGGAGACCAAGAACACACGTTTTAGCTTTTTCTACGGACAAAAGAATTTTAGGAAAGCTAAATCTACTTTGGGGTGTTAGAGCTTATTATTATGATAAAAACTTAACTACAGATGATACTGTAGAAGATATTAATCAAATAGCAAAAGACAAAGGTTTTGTAAAAGCAGGCGATATTGTAATTAACCTTGCATCCATGCCAGCAGAAGCTAGAGGAATGGTAAATACATTACGTGTTACTGAAATTGAGTAAAAGATAATCTCGCAAATACAAAAATTCTCACAATTTTATTTTAATATATTATTAAAAAACGTTCGGAAATTTCCGAACGTTTTTTGGTTTTGTGAAATTTGTAATTTTGTAGAAAGCTAAATTAATTTACAACCTTTTGAAGCAAAGAATAATAAAATTGAAGAGTTTGTATGTTTGAGATGCTTTCAGCAAGACAAACTGTGTAGAGTTTGTCTGTTTATTTCCATTTTTAACGTCAATTCTCATTCACTTTGTCATTTCGTAGAAATCCAACACCAAGTTTTTGAAATGAAGTTAATACTCTATTATAAGATACTTTCATTCTTATAAATTAAAGGTTTTTAGTATTTTACAAAAATTTTCTCCACATTTTCTTTGCGCATTTGCAAGATTTTTAAAGCATAACAAACCATACACTTTTAATAAAATATATAAAACAAGAGTGTTTCTTCCCTTTTGGAAGATTAAGATGGGCTTTTACAACTCCAATTTCTTACTAATAATAATTGCATCATTCGTAACAAAAGGCATTGGCATCATTTCTTCTGATCTTGCGTTTAAAGAAAAATTCGGATTGGTTAATAAATCATAAGAAACTTCATTTAAAATAAAATCTAACTTTTCATCTTTGTTTACCATGAATGATAACGTAACATCTTCATCAGCATTTCCTAAAGTATACACTAATAAAGTTCTAGATTTGGTTGTGTAATTTTTGCCTTTTAAAACTAAAGCATCATTTACTTTAAATTGTTTAATTGTAATTTTATTTTTAGTCATAAACTCCAACTTATTTACTTTTCTATTGGGAGTAACAACAATTTCTAAAAAACGATTTTCGCCAATAATAGTATCTAAATCAACACTAATGTCTGAAGATTGTATGTTTTTAAAATCCGTTTTTTTGTGATACGTAAAACGAGTATTGTACTTACTTTTCGTTTCTGCGTTTGCAATACTTCCTTTTATAGATGTTTCATCAAAAATTTGTTTTGTGTACGCATCTAAAGTATTATTATAGGTTCCAAAATAGGCAGTTTTATCATCAGAATTTTGAATGTAAACAATACTATTTGGTTTTTTGTTATCCACAGAAAAACCACTTGTATAACTTCCATATCCAAAGAAAATAATAGCAAAAACACCCGTTGATTTTAGCAACCATTTTGTCTTTTTCTGATAAAAAACAGGAATCATCAACCCAAAAATTAAAGCGATTAAAACGCCACTTATTACTAAGTTTTTGAGTCCTAAACCAATTGGAAACATTTGTATTAAAGGAGCAAAAATATAAATAGTTGGTATAAATAATAGTGTTGATAAAATACGTTTGGAGCGCTGTTCTAAATTCATAAAAACGCCAATTGCAAAGAGTAATAAAGCTGTAAAAACAGGAATTATTAAAAATCCAGCACCTTTAAAATCTTCTAAAATTAAAAAGTTGATGAGTAACCAAACAAAAATGGGTGCAACTATTAAATCTGTAACCTTGTCTTGCTTTCTAAAATAGCTGTAAGTTTTTAAAAGTATCCAACTATTTAAGAACACAAAAGCGATAATATATGTATGGCCATTATACGTAAAACCATGCAACATGTCTTTGTATTGTGGATGAATTATTTCTAGCAATTTCCAACCATAAAATGAAACTAAACCACATAAAATTATAGCAATTAAAAACGGAATAAATCCTTTCAAAATCCCTTTTACAGTAATTTTATTCAATGATAATCCAAAGAACAACAAAGTTATAAAGACGATTGCTGCAATAATTAGCATTGTTGTTACATATGAAAATGGATACGTTAACATTTTTATAAACGGAAAATTTACATATACATAATCAACATCAGAATCTAAATTTGTTAGATCAGAATTCGCAAAATAGTTAAGCGAAGTTGTTAAATAATCTGCTTGATGCAACAAGGTTTCTCTATCTAAACGTTCGTAAGAATCTTGTGCTGTATGATAATCAAAATGATCATCAATAAAAGCAAAGTTGAAACCGTTGATGTTGGCATCTTGTCTAAAAACGGTTAAATCTGTATCATTTGGCAAACGTTTATAAATGCTATACATTAAAGAATTCGCAACAGGAAAATTGGGTTTTGCAGCTAAAAATTCTGATAATAATTGGCTGTTTTTGCCATTGGTTTCCATCAACATATAACTTGGGCCTCCACTTCCTCTAGCTTCAAAATTTAAAACCAAACCAATATCTTTTGTCCAAGAATGTTCATCAACAAAAGCTTGTGCGCCTAATAATCCTAATTCTTCTGCATCAGAAATAAGAATAATTAGATCGTTTTTTGGAGTTATGTTTTTTGCTAAATACGCTCTTAATCCTTCTAAAATTGTTACAACTCCAGATCCAGCATCACTTGCGCCAACAGAAGAATGTGGGTTAGAATCATAATGCGTAAGCAACAATAACGCTTTTCCAGATCCAGAACCTTTAATTCTTGCTAAAATATTTTCGGCTGTAGTTCCTGCAATCCACTTTTTATTAATGGTAGTTTGGGTCTGAATTTCAGTTTCTAATCCCATTTTTTGCAATTCTGTAACAATGTAATCTTGTACTTTTTTATGATTTTCAGAGCCAACAAAATGTGGCTTTTCGCTAATATTTTTTAAGTGAAATAAAGCATTATCTAAAGAAAAATCGGTTTTTAAAGTTGATTTATCTTTCGGTAAAGTAGGTTTTAAATCAGAAAAGCTCCAAGAAATTACACCCAATATAATCAGGACAGATAGGATAGAAGATACTCTTTTCATTTGGGTTATAAGTTTTTATAAATGTACTAAATAAAAAAAACTTTCAACAAATGTAAATCGAATGATAAAATTCTGTAATTTTAAGACAATTTAAAATCAACTATTATGGGTATAAAGAGCTTTCAAGGAAAACGAGATTCATCACAAGAAAAATCAGCAGAACAAATTTTAGTGTCAGATTATATGACTAAAAATTTGATTACTTTTAAGTCAGATGATTCTTTAGATCATGTTATTAATTTGTTGATAAAGCATAAAATTTCGGGTGGTCCTGTTGTAAATGATAAGAATGAATTAATTGGTATTATTTCTGAAACGGATTGTATTAAGCATATTTCTGAAAGAAAATATTACAATATGCCTGCTGATGTAAATAATACTGTAGGCAAATATATGGTTACAGATGTAGATACTATTGATAAGGACATGAATATATTTGATGCTGCTTTTAAATTTATTTCATCTCATAGAAGAAGATTTCCTGTGGTTGAAAATGGAAAACTAATTGGACAATTAAGTCAAAAAGATGTGTTGAAAGCTGCTATCAAAGTAAAAGGAAATACTTGGAAGTAATTTTTCAATTAGAAAAATTACTTAATTCTAAAATATTATTTTTCTTTTCTAATTAGCAGAAAAACTTCATTTTCCAAAGCCAAGTAACCTTCATTATATACATAAAAATAGGTGTTTCCTGTTTTTGTAGTGTATATTGATGTAAAAAACTGAAAGTCGAAACCTTTGTCATATAATTTAGTTCTTGTTACTTTAGTTTTACCAGAAACGTTTAATTCGGATAAAATTTTATAATTTTTTCGGAGTCGATTATTTATATTTCTTATAAGGTTTTTACTGTCTTTATTTACGCGATTGTTATACGAATTTCTGCAGTAATCAGAGCAAAATTTCTTATCTACTCTGCCTTTTACAGTTTCTTCACACTCTAAACATTTTTTATTTTCCATAGCAAATGGTTATTTAATTTCTATTTCACTCCAATTTTCACCAGATTTTATTCTGTATAATTGAGTGGTAGTTACACCAAATTGTTTAGCAATAATTCGCAATCTTGTTTTTCTATTTGGGTCTAATAATTTTTTCTTAATAATGGTAGCTTTACCTTGTGTTAATTTAGCACCTGGTTTAATTCCATATTTTGCTTTTCTTTTAGGATTTGTATGTTGATGTTTAGTTAATTCTTTTTGATTTACCCATTTTAAATTAGCAACATAATTATCAGTTAAATCATGATTTTTATGAATTACAAACTTTTCATTCTCTTTTTTATCTAAAAAAAGATAAGCTACAGCTCTGTGTACATAAAAATTACTTTTTCTTTTTAATCCAATTTTTGGGTATGTAAATGTTTCAAAATTGTTTATTTTACTAATAGTTACTAACTCAAATTTATTATCATCATACTCTTTTTTTACTCTACCATAGTTAGAGATATAGATTTTTTCTCGTTTTAAATCGTAATTTTCTTTTTCAAATAGCTTCCATTTTTCATTTCTAAAAGCTTTCATATATTGATATTTATAGCTGTAAAGATAGTTAAAATTATCCATTTACAAACGACTACAAATAATTACAACCGAAAGTAATTGTTTTGTAACCGAATAAAACTTGAGTAGTGTCGCAACTTTGCAGTGTTGAAATTATGCTGGACTTGATTCAGTAACAAATCAACAAAAACAAATTATAAACTTGCATTTAAATAAAAGTGCACAAAAACTTATCTTATGAATACGTTAAGAAACAAAGTACAGTTAATTGGTAGATTAGGTCAAGAGCCAGAAATTATTACGTTTAAAGACGGTAACAAAATGGCAAAATTTTCGATGGCTACAGATGATAGTTACAAAGACAAAAATGGCAATAAAGTAGAAAAGGCTTATTGGCACCACGTTGTTGACCATATGCGAAATTCAACTAACTGCCCAAAAGCCCAAGCCTAGGGGCTATAACATCAATCCTGTAACTTTAGGAGACTACCTGAAACAATATCGCTTAGAAAATGGTTACACTACTTCTGAACTGGCTTTAGAGCTTGAAGTATTCCAATCAACCGTATATAAATGGGAAGCTAATCTCTCAAAACCACAGGGAAATAACTTAAATAAAATAATAGAATTTATGGGTTACGACCCAAGAATTCACAAATCATTAAAAACAAAATATTATGAACTCACTTAGAAACAAAGTACAATTAATAGGAAATTTAGGAAACGATCCAGAAATCATTACGTTGGAGTCTGGAAAAAAATTAGCAAAGTTCTCTATAGCTACAAACGAAAGTTATAAAGATGCTTCAGGACAAAAGATTGATAATGTGCAATGGCATAATCTTGTGGCTTGGAACAAGACTGCTGATATTATTGAGAAATATGTAACCAAAGGTAAAGAGGTTGCTATTGAAGGTAAATTAACTTCTCGTTCTTATGAAACGAAGGAAGGAGAAAAACGATATATTACTGAAGTTGTTGTAAATGAACTTTTGATGTTGGGGAGTAAATAATAGGGGAAACTATATCAAGAATACAAAAAGGTTGCTTTAAATGCAACCTTTTTTAATACTAACTTATACTCTAGAATGTTTCTATTTTGTTTGCTCTAATTCCCGTAATTTCTGCAACCTTTTATCTTTAGTATTTTTAATATAATCTGATGGCCATATAGCTAAACTCATATCTAGGTATAAAAACTTCTTACCTCTATTATTAAAAGAATATCGGTTAATATCATCAATAGCAAGATGTTTTGCTTTGGTTAAATATTTTAAAAAATATTCAAGGTCAACACTTGCACCTTTGTTCTCTATTGTTAAAATATCTACTAATATTTTTAACAAACTATCATAACCGACTGTTGTATGGAATATATTTTCAGTTTTAGAATTATTATTAATAAATTCCCAATATGATTGTCCGTTAGGATTTTTAAATACTTCTTTGACAGCTCTGAAGTAATAATAGAAAATATCAGAAATTAAAAAATCATCATTGTTTGCGTAGTATTTTCTAAATGGTAAAAACTTTTTTGAACCTTCAGTTCTCTTTAATAGTTCTTTCCTTAATCTATTTCTATCTCTTTCCGATTCTCTAATGCTTTCTGAAATTAGGCCTACAATTGATTTAACCATTGCAGCTTGAGTTAAAGGTGGACTATTCAGTTTAGAATAATCACCTCCATAAAACTTTATGCGTTTATAAAAAGGTGAGTTTTCATGACCATTAAGTTTAATAACACATTCAAGAGCTGTTTTTTGAGGTGTATCATCTAGATCTAAACCAAATAAACTATATACAAGACTTTGTGAAACTCTTTTTTGAGTTCTGTTAATTGTTGAAAATATCATTGCTTGATATTCAATAGTTTTATCAATAAAAAAAGACACTACAAGTTCTATGTTTTTCAAATCTTCAAGACGCTCAAGTCTCATATTCAACTTATTTCTTAGATCAGTGTTTTCAAATTTTCTTAAAGTTTTAATATAATCCTCTATTTCTTTTTGTATTCTAATTAAAGCCTCTTCGATACCCTTAATTCTATGTTGTCCATCGATAATTGTAATGTAAACGTCTCCATTTTTCTTTTCTAACTCGGAAAATACTTTATCTTTAATATGTATCTTAACAAGATTTCCATATTCAACTTGTTCTTCAATTGCTTCTAATGGAATATGTAAAACTATGTTGGTAGGGAAAGTTGCTTCAGGATCTTCAATTAAGAAATCTGCAATTTTATTTACTCGTGAATTTTCAATTTGACGTTGAACTTCCCCATTATAAATAGGAATACCTTTTTCATCAAAACCGTTTAAAATTCGAGATGTATACTTTGTGTATTTAAAAATCTGATCAATAGTTAATTTAGTAATAACGAAATCTTGTTTGTTTTGGATTACTGGTATTCCTTCTATTATATTATCTTTCATAATTTCTAAATTTAGTTACCCCAGCTTTGACCATGTTCATTTGAACTTTCTCTAATTACCGAATCAAAAGTTTTATCAAGAAAATCTTCTTGAAGAAGAAATATTTTTCTACTAATATTTGATGAAGCATAAACAAGTAAAGCAGAGATAATTAATAAAATTATAATTGTAGAAAACTCTAAAAAAGGTGAGTTTATTACTTGTACAGCAAATAATAAAATTCCTAAAATTAAAATTCCTAGAGAATAATACCATAATTTAGTTCTAAGAACAATTGTATCATTAATGTTCAGGTTTTTTTCTTTATTTCTATCAAATTTAAAAACATGAAGTCCAATACCACTTATTTGATTTATAGCTATTAATGGTAAACTACCGTTTAATATTAAATTAAAGTACACTAGTATTTCTGTTCTTTTTTCACTAAATGATATTAAACATAAAAATGCCAAAATAATAGCTCCAATTGGAATTAATAAATTAGGTATTTTCCAAAGGCTATTTTCATCTTTGTTTGCTTCTGCGACTTCATTAAGAAGTTCACGCTCTGAATCTTTTATTATTGCAAATCTCATTTAATTTATATATTTAATGAATCACCGTTAATACTAAATTAATCTCTTATTTCAACGAAATTCGGAAAATAACGATAGGTAGATTGGTATTTTGTTCTGTCCTTAATAGGTATAAAATCAATTTTCTTAATGTTTAAAAATTGTTTTTTAGATTTAGGTAAGTAATTATTCATTAAATCTAGTTCTTGGGTAGTAACTATGGGAGAAATTAAATCTAATGGCTTATCATCTAATCGAACAAATAAAAATTTATTTATTCTTTTTTTTAAAAATATTTTATGGTTAGACTTTTTCATAATATAACCACCAATAGAAATCATTGGCGCTCCATCTTGATATGTAATATATAACATTTGATGAAAGAGTAACTTTTCTTTTTCTATTAAAGTGACATTTTTTAAATCTAAATTATGTTCAATCCTTTTCTTTATCATTTCATATATTAAATTTACTGATTGATTTTTTGATAGGCTTTCTTTTTTTATTCCATTAGGGACTAAGCCATCAAAGTCATTTTCAAATTGGTTTAGCTTATGATTCCCGTCTTGACTTGTATAACGGTTTAACCCACTATTACAGCTCATAAAATAAAAACTACCCTCTATCGCATTTGTAAAAACAAAATCTATATCATCAAACATAAAAGATTGAAGTGATTGGTCGTAATCTAGCCATATAATTTTACGACTTTTCCAATCTAGTGTTGGTAGAACATCTGTAGTATCTCCCCATTCTAGTTTTATACAAGAAAAAGGCTTGTTAAATTCAAATCTTTTTTTATCAGTTTTATTTTTTTCAATATTAACTAAGTTGTTTATTCCTAATTCTTTATGAATCATTTTAAAATCAGAAAAAAAAACTGAACCTAAACCAATATATGAACAGTCATTTCCTGGAGAGATACCATAAATTTCTTTTAATAATTCAACAAATAATTTTCTTTCTATTGACTTTGCAGGTCTGTAATTATAATTAAAAATATTATAAGATGCCATAAAATTTTATTCCAGTTCGTTCATATTAAAATAATAGTCAAATGTTAAGGAGCCAACTTCTTTATTACTTGAGATTCCTAGATTGTCCTTAACTTTTTCAACCAAATCTTTTTCTTTTTTGTAACTGATCCCAACAAATTTATTAGCAGTTTTATGAGCTTTGGTTTTTGGAAAAACAAAATCTTTAGTATATAAAGTTTTGTTATCTCTAATTTCTGTAATATTTACTGGTGTGGAATTGTTAATTATAGTTTGACCTTCTTCTTTATCTTCTATTTTTCTTAAATATCTTATAACTTGGCTCATAGAAGTTAACATAAAAGGTCTTATTGTTTTATAAATAGGATGATCTAAATCTATACCTGTTTTAGTTGTTGTCATTGGTAACTTACTGGAATCATCTGAATCAAAAAAAACAGCCCCTCTAAACATTGCTAAATCATTATGAAACTTAACAATACTTCCGTCATCACTTCTGTTTTCTTTCCAACCTGTTGTGAAAGTCTTGTCAGCCTCTAATACCAAACGGTCATTGCAGAATATATACCAACCAGCCTTATTAGGAAAATAGTCTCCAATTCCTGCATATATTTTTATTTCCACCCCATTTATTTCCTTTGAAACTTGTAGCGGACGCAAACCATCTTTTTCTAAAAAAGTAATATCAGTCCTTTCAATTAAAGAGTTGTTGACTTCAATTTTAAGATTTTTTAAAATACTGTAACTTAAGGCTAAACTTACTTCTTTCTTAAGTTTTGCTATAAATTCGGTCGATTTAAAATCAATCTTAATGTTTTCATATAGTTTTGATACTGTAATTGCAGTACCGTCTTCACCATTTAGTTTAGATTTTTCTTTAGTAATATTATCATTTTCAATATAATTAAATGTCCATTTCTCATCTTTTACCCATTCATTTATATCTACTTCAACTATAAAATGATCTTCTTTATGCTTTGACTCAACTATAAAATGTCCACCAATTTTAAATAAAGAACGTTTCATTCCTACGCCAAATCTTCCAATAGAATGTTGTACAAATTTTGCTTCAGGTTCTGTAGGTCTACCAAATCGAAAAGCATAATTTTTTGCAGTATTTAATGAAAACCCACCGCAATTATCAATAATTTCAAAATTGTTTTCATTCAAATTTAATTGAACATTTAACCCTTCATAATCTTCTTTTGGTTTTAGATTTTTAGCTCCATCAATACAATTATCAATTAAATCAATTATTGCTCTATCTAAACGAATATCTCGAGTGAGCATATTTATAAAGAAATCTTTCGTAGGGTTTGCGTCAATAATATTTTCATTCATAATTATAAATTTATTTTATTTAAACCAAAATTTATTTTTTTTATAACATAATCAAATCCATCTATACTTGAGTTTTCTTGTATTTCATTTTTCATCAATTCTAATCCATCATCAATATGCATTTTAATTAATTTTGGAATGTCTTTATCTTTTTTAGATAACCCATAATTGACACATAATAAACCTAAATATACATCTAGGTTAACACCAAATAATACAGATTTCGAATACTCTTTACCTCCAGAATCCTCTATTTTTGTTAGGTCTAATTTTCTATCTTTTGACAAAGAATATGTATAAGCTATACGTGCAATTATATTTTCTTTACCAAGATTTAATTTCCTTGTAAGTTGCGCTACTACTTCTCTATTTGCAGAGCTTGTTTTAATTTGAGTAAACATCTTCTTTAGCTTTTTTAAATACTTCCATTAAATCCTTTTGTTTAATAGTAGAACAATCTTTATTGCTTTCAATCATAAATGTTTTGCTTAAATTTGGTTTAAGCATCATATATTCTTCTTCCGTCAATTCTTTTTCTAATAATGGTAGTAATACTACTTGATTAGAAATTTCTGGATAAAATTCTTGAATTATATTTTGTGAATGATTTTTATCAAATTTTTGTAAAGGACTATCGATAAAAACAGGAAATTGAATTCCTGATTCATCAACTAAAGCTTTTAATAATGCTGTAGCATATAGTTGCTGTTCTCCTTTAGATAAAGAGTCTTTATTTATAACATTGTTTTTACTGTCTAGTAAGTCAATATCCATTATATCACCATCAATGTTAACCTTTATATTAGAAACAAAATCATCCTTATGCATTAACTTATTCAATCCTAATTTAAGAGCTTTTTGCAAAGCATATTTCTTTTCTTCTTTAATTCTAGTTATTAAAGTATTGATTTTTGACAATAAATTCTCAGTTACATCATATTTTTTTCGATCAGTTTCAATTAACTTAAAGTTTTTCTCATATTCTGAAGATTCTTTTCTAGTAACCCTTAACCTGTTTTTTAATTCACCTATTTCTTCTAATAATGAATTTTTATCTTTAGTAAGAGTAGAAATTCTTTCATTAATCAAATCTCTTTCTTCTCTATACTTTTTTACTATTTCATTGTCCTTTCTAGCTTCTGCTTGCTTTATTTTTTGATTTGTTCTTGATAAAACTACTCTGTTATTTTTTTCTTCTTGAACAATCGCATTTAATTGATTTACATAATTACCTTTAATATTTGAGTATATAGCTTCAAAAGCCAAATTTTGGTCTTTATTGAAGTCTAGTAAAACATCAACAGATTTAATTGTATTATTTTCTTTCTGATTATTATTCTCCTTAATAGTATTATTTAATATTTTTTCTATAGTAGTAATTTCAGATATTGGTAGTTGGTTATCTTTTAGTCTTTTTAATACTTTTTCAGAAAAAGATTCAATCTCTTTTTTTATAATTTTTGAATCAATAAGATGTTCAGCTTGAGATTGTTCTTTTAATAATTGATCTCTTAAATCAACTAATTTTTTACCAGCAATGATTAAAGGAGCAAATTCCATTAAATCATTTAGTCTAGATTTTATTTCAGAGGACTCTTTAGTTAATTCATCTCTTTTACTTTTTACGTTTTTTAACTCTTCTAAAGTGATGGAATTACCTTCTCTTATTAATTTTTCTTGCAGTTCGTCACTAATTTTACGCTTTATAATTATTTCACGATCGCATTCTAATTGTTTTTCAAGATTCAATTCAATTAACCTCTTTAGTTCTTTTTCTTTTTCTAATAATGAATCTAGTTTGGATTTCTCCATACCAGAGACTCCTGCTCGTCTAAGCTTCGTTAAAAGCGTTTCAAGATTCTTTTTTAAATCTTCGTATTTTTTAATGCCTAAAACTTCAGAATAAGCTTTACTTAAACTTCTTAACTCTTCTTTGGATTTAGCTTCTGCTAGAGAAACTATTTTCTCTGCATCAAAAAAGAAAAATTTAGCAATTTCTCGAGGTAATATAAAGTCATTGATAAAAACTTCGTAACCAACCTCTTTGGTTAGCTCATTTTCTGTACCATCAATAAAAATTGTTAAGTCCTCTTTATTGTTTGCTAAATTAAAAGAACGTTTTATACGTACTTCTTTGCAAGGTATTGATGGTACTAATAAATCTGTAAGAGTAACTTCTATTGAAAAGTTTGCAGTTTTAATAGAACCTGATTCAAATTTTCTATGAATATCTTTATTTATTAGAGAGCGTAAAAAATTATCATATCCACCATAACTCTTTATATCTCTTCGGTATTTATCTTCTACTTGTCCCATTAGTTTTCCGTAGAAAACCCATATTAATGATGTTAGAAAAGTAGTTTTTCCATAACCATTTTTTCCCGCAATTATATTAATATTCTTGTCTGTAAAAGGCGAAAAAGAAACAATATTTTCTCCTTTATAAATTCTGAAGTTAGTCAGGTTTATTTGAGATATCTTCATTAGCTTTTCGGGTTTACAAAAGATTCAATACGTTTTTCGACATCATTGTGTAAGCCATATTTAGACAACATTAAAGATTTAGTTTCTTGTAGTGTAATTAAATTATCTATTAAATGATAATAATTAGTTTCATCTCCACAAACCTCTTTAAGTATTCTACGTTCTGTAGCATCTAAAGATTTAAGGTTGTTTGTGCTTAGTTCTTTTCCATAAACATCTCTATAAATATCTCCGACTCTTTTTTCGAAATATCCTTCTCTATTCCATCTTACTTGAATAGCTATTAATTCTTGATTATTAATTAGATTTATATGAGGCTTTACTTGTTGTACTTCCTTTTGCAATTCTAATAATTCTTTTAATAGTCTTACTTTGTAAGACATTTCATATGTTCCTCGTGGATTTCCATCTTCATCTACAGCAAGCATACCATTTCTTCTTCGATCAGATCTGTTTTCAGGTAGATTTCTATCATCCACAAGTTTTGTTCTAAAATCAAGCAAAGGTTTTAGCCATTCCTGACCATTATTTACTAATGAAGACATTGATTTATCTTTTTTCACAACTGTACAAGTCCAACAACCAAATCTACTTTGTCCACAAGATTTATGTTCTTTGTCAGTTACAATTGTTGGACATTCATAATCATCAGCACTTGCATCAACATAAATTTTAAAGAGGATTGAATTGTCAAATCCCCAAGGAGATTTAATTGCATTTATTATATACCATACTTCCTCTAGCATTAATTCTTTAATTGGAGCGTAAACCCAAGTATTAATATCAGTGGCATGTTTTGCTAATCTTTTACCTTCTGTTTCGTGCTTTTTTATTGATTTTTCCCTTTTTTTACTTTCTTCATATCTAGTTCCTAAAAGGACAATTGCTTCTCCTTTTTCATCAATTTGTTCGTGTAAAAAATTTGAAGTAGGTCTAATTTTTAATCTATCTGTACACCAACGAAATGTATTATTGGGAACAGGATATCCTTTTCCTATTACATTTATCCAAAAAGTCTCTTCGAGCTTTGGTGTAGTTTTTTTTACAAATATTGGTAAACCTTGGTCTCTTGCTGCGATTTCAATTTTGACTAATACTTCATCAACATATTCAGCAATAATTGGATTCTCGACCATAGTATCATTACAAACCACATATACAGGTCGTCTTAACTGAAAAGGATTTGGCATAGCTCTTATTTTCTCTAAGGCTTTCCAAACTAAAGTTAATAAAACAGTAGAATCTTTACCACCACTAAAACCAATTATCCATGGTCTTTTAGAAGTATCTGCAAATGCGTATTGATCTATAATTTCGTCAATAATTTGGTCAATTCTTTTACTCATCAATTTTTTATCTAATTAAATGATAAAATAACAAAAATTTTTAAGATTTATCATAAGAATTAGCCCCTATTTTTTAGATATAATTAAAAACTTTTTTAAAATTTTGATTTTTTTAGTTTAAAGAGTTGCATCCATTGCTGGAAGAACTATATGCATTCCAGAAATTATATAAACAAATATTCTTTTTTTTGATTTTCTAATTCTTATTTTAACTCTATTTAATTAAACACATTAGTTTAATATAAGGTGTTGCAAAATATTATTTTCCAAACTCTTCGCAACAACAAGATAATTCTATCGAATTTCTTTTTGGGGTTGCTTTTAGTTTTTCATTGTGTTTAGAACATTTTTCTCTTTCAAGATTTCGATCATTTTTTTAGATCCATATAATTTCGTTTATTCTGATTGACTGATTTTTAAATCAGGAAAATGATCAATTTTACTTTTTAAAAAATATTTTGGAATTGTATAACTCAAAATTAATGTTCCAAATATTGTGATTATGAGTTCACATGTAAAGTTAATTTCTATTAATTCTATTTCTTTCAATTTTTCCAATAGTAGAATACTCCAAACAATTGAGACTACAAATGAAAATAATATTGCAATTTTAGAAGTAGAAATATTTGCTCCTCTAAGCGGATTTAGATAGTTATTTTGAGTGTTTTTATTAGCGAAAACAAAATAGACACGTTTCTCTTCCTTTAACTTTAAGGTGTTCCTTTCGCAGTCATTGACAAGAGTTATAAAATTTATATTCCAGAAGTAATAACCTTTACTTGACCAGTACCAAAAAAGTGAAGTAATGTAGCCAAGTGTAATTAATATTATTTTTTCAGTATTCATGTTTTCAGATGAAGCAATAGTATAGTAACCAACAAATAAAGCACCAATAGCTACATAAAAATATGTCATCCATTTATTGAAATTATCATAATGGAAATTTCTCGCATTAATTAAGAATTGATATCTCTCTTTTCGAGTGATTTTTTTGTTTTTAGAAACGTTATTTTTCATTTAAGGAATATTTTTTTAATTTTGCATTATGTTTATTATATTTTTTCGTGAGGGATTACATGCTTTAAAACTATCAAATTAGATCCAAAATTAATCTGAAAGATAGCGCTCGAAAATCTCTAAAATCCTTATTAATTATGCACATTGTTAGATATATTTTATTATAGATTTCTCCTTTGCCAAAATTTTGAAGGTGACCACCTTTTTTCTTTATTGTAATACCTTGTTTTTATTTGATGATATCGATTGAAATTCTTTAAAATATCTTCTTGATATGAGTCAATAGTTGAAATACCTTCTTTAAATTCCTGAGCAATATGTTTTGCAGCGTAGATTGCAGAACTAATTGAAAATCCGATACCCATAGAAGAAATGGGGTCAAAAGACGCGGCGGCATCTCCAATGGCAATAAAACGTTCTAAAGTTCTAGTATCACTTACTTGAGTTTGCGCATTCTTAACCCACAATTTACCTCCAATTGAGTGGTTTTCTTGTAAGACATTTTTTATATGATTACTCTGTTGTATTAAATGACTCCACTTATTAATCTGATGGATTTTGTTTTCAGAGATAATGTCAGCATCTGAGAAAAAAACAATCACCATTCTATTATCCGGCAGACATGCTGCATACCACCAACCCAATTCCACTGATTCTATAACCTGCTCAAATTTCTTGTAACCTTCATTTAAATCGAAAAACATGCCTACACTCATTAATGAATCATATTTTTTCGAAATACCCCCGATTTTGCGACACACGTTGGCTGATCTTCCTGAAGCATCAACAAGATAATTTGCATGAATAATAAATTTACCTTCGGTAGCGTGATTCAGAAATATTCGCCAACTTTTATCAGCCAGCTGCTCGTATTCCAAACATTTTGTTCTTGGGTAAATGGTTGCCCCTCTTTCTGCTGCGGTTTCGATTAACTTAAAATCAAACTTTTGTCGGTCCAATTGAAAAGTGGCCTCATCAGCAGTGAATATAGTGTTGATTGTACTTACTTCATCGTTCCCCCAATAGGCTTTGCTAGCATAAGAGGGCATAAAACTATCTTTTTCGAAATCGCCCTTGCTTAACTTCAAATATTCAATTAAACCGAAAATACTTGTAGAAACGTGTTCTCCAACTCTAGTTGTATTAAAATCAGATTGCTCAATGATGGTTACATTGTATTTAGAGTGATTTAACAAACTTAATGCAGCAGAGGCTCCACTGGGGCCTCCACCAACAATAAGCACATCTGTTTGTCTCATAGAATCTGGCATTAACGTCTCATTTTTGTACCAGAGCGAGGAGGGCCTAATTCGTTTCTATTAACGGTGATTGGTTTAAAGGCACGTTCCTCAAGAAAACCCACTAGTTTTTTAGCTCTCTCATTTTTACTCTTTATTTTTTTTAGATTTTGTTCGATATAAAATACGGGCATTGTTGTGCCATTATCGTCTGCATTACCACTTATCTGCCCAACACCATATTCTTGAAATGAGAATAGCTCGTTTGTTCGTTCAGTTTCTGCAAAATAAGGGAACCCCTTATCCTGCGAATTTGTATTTCTAATGAATGCTAATGCAGACCAGTGTTCTACCATTTGAACAAAACTATTGATCCCTCGTGCATAGTTCATTTGCTGACCTGCTGGTAAATTGGATTGCATTTGCCCTTCTAGAGTAGTTTCACCAGTTAATACATCCCATGGGCTTTGTGGTGGCCACCAATATGAATAATAAGTTGGAGGTAACGGTTCTTTGATAGGATCAGAACTGTACGTTTGGTTGTCCTGATAGGTAGTTTTAGATTTCTTCCAAGTATCCGTGGTATTGATCTCTTCTCTGGTGGTTCTCTGGTCTTTATTGAAAGCTGGATTCGTAAAGTTTACTGGCTGAACTGTACACTGAAAAAAATCTGCCTGCCAAGGACACGCCATTCTTTTAGTTAAATCCCCTGGTTCACACCCACCTCCTTCACATTCATCTCTTGAAGGAGTAAGACCTGAGTTGTTATAGCCACCAAGACCTCTTTGATCTGAAATAATATATGGGGCTGAATAAATCGCTGGATTTTGAACACTCCACGTAACTTCAATACCGGGGCACATAGGTAAACCAACGCAATTTCCTATACTTGCCTGGTCTTCCTTACTGATAGGTAGTGGTTCGAATGAAGGATTGTTTTCAAAGTTTCCATTTGCCCATTGTTGAAACATAAAGTATTGAGTATCATTTAATGCCAAAAACTTAACAATCGTCTCGTTACTTACCGAGTTACTACCGGAGTTTAAGGGCATCATAGGAAAAGAATCATCACCATTCATTTTAAACAACTCAGATTGAGGTTGGTCAAGCGAAGAATCAGATTTATCGTTGGGACGTCTGAAATAGGAGAAGTAGTTTTCCCTATTTTTTCTATTGTCTTCACTTGGATCTGAGAAGTCGATTAAGTTTGCGGTAAAAGCCATCATTGATTGAACGTTTGATACCCACTGATATCCAGCAAAACGTTTAATAATAGGTAAAATATCCCGTTGATAATTGACCTTATAATTCGAGTTAAAAACACCTCCTTTACACATGTCAGGAACAAGATTAAAATACCTTACTCCAACATCAAACATACTGTCGCTAAGCGTTGAAATATTAACAATTTCTGGAGCAAAGTCTGGAGAACCTATAATCACCCAAGCTTGAAGTGTAATAGGGTCTGAACCATCTTTAAAGGTAAGTGTACAATACACGGGACCATCTGCGGTATCATCGTGCCAAGTGTCTGAGCCACCATAACTCGTAAGAGGCTCATTCCCTCCAGCATGTCCATAACCTCCGATAACGATAAGTCTTCCCTCGTCATCTGTTTTAAGATCACCTAAGGTTTTAATAGGTGTTCCAGATGACACTTTTGATGGTGGAAATTGAGCAGGGTATCCTTTTGGAACTGAAGGTTGATCGAACTTAACGCTTTGATTTGGGCCACAAACGCTTCTTGGTCCTGGATCAATGATTAGTGTTTGTCTTTCTCCCTCAGTTTTCATAGAGGCATTTCTGAAAGGCACTTTTCGGTTTTTATAACTGTTTTCTTTACCATAAAGTAAATTACCTTTAAGCTCACTGTACTGATACCATGCTGCTTTTTTGTTGGCCAAATGAACCGTCCATTCCATAGAGGCAATGTTAGGTGAGTTTGAAGTTAGTTCTTCACCATCTGCGCTAAAAACTTTGAATAGTTGTCCTTGTTTTCGTACTTGACTTTGATCGTCTTTAAAATTTTTTATAGGTCCCAACTTGTTCCCATGGGGATCAGCTTCATATGGAAGGCCTCCTATTTCATCTGGTGAAAGGCAAAACTGATTTTTGCTGTTTCCCAATCTTGCAACCCCTATAGAGGGACTAATTTTAAATTCCATGTTTTGTTGTTTTTAAGGTTTTTGTTGTTTTTTAGAATTGGATTGAGATTGTTTATTTAAAAGCCCAAACCGTCATTGAGAAGGCCTGCTGAGTTGTAATGCGTAAAGGATTTGATTTCTATATTGCTCATTGTGCCATCTTCGAGTTTAACTTCATACTCCCAATTTCCACTGGTATTTTGAGTTTGGTTCTGAAGTGGGTCAACTTTTGACGTATACCCGCTTGGAGCTCCCCATATCAAATGATATTGGTTGTCTAGAAAAGATACCCTTTGTAAGGTTTTTGGTCCTACATCTATGATTTTTTTAGAAGGAACACTAAATTTCAAAACTCCATTGTGATTTTCAGCTTTCCAAAAGGATGGAGCTTTGAAAAGTTTAGCAACAGTATGAATATTAGGCGCTCTTGAAATGAAATAGTCGATAAACACATCTTTTTCATTACCATACATCAAATATGTCAAGCCATCTGGGTGCGGTATATCTGGTGTAAACCTTCTAAAATGCAATATTCTTTTGATTTTCACCTTGGCGTTTGCCCCATCTGGTCTATTAAATTTTGGGTGGTTTACTTTTGCACCCCTATAAATTACACTGGGTATCTCTGTTTTTAAGTCTGTGTGATATCGTAAACTATGAATATCTAACTTTTTCAATTTCCCCGATTGAATATCAATAAGCGCAAGATGGTTGAAAAACAAATCCACTTTACCGTCTCCAAAATCAGAATTTCGTAATTCATTGTATGCATCAATATGCTCTTGTTCTACAAATGAACACTCTAAGATGATTTGAAAATGGTGACGTGTATCAGCAAAAATGGGTGTATGAGTAAGGTAAATTTGATCGCCTGTTTTTCCTCCTGTTACGAAACCGTGAAAATGTTTAAGATGTTCGTTTTCGCCCATTCCCATGTGATGATCATCAAGGGGATATTCAAAGTCACTCTCAGGAGCATCACCTTTAATGGTTATAAGGCCTAACAAGTTGGGAGTAAGTCCACAACCATATCGAAAACCTTTAATTTGCTTTTTGCTATTGAATAACACTGCACTAGATGACTCACCTGGGAAAATAACGCCAATGTCGAATCCAAAATCAGGATGCCTTAAATCTGAGTTGATTTGATGTGGAACATTATCTTCATTTTCCCATATAACGTATTGACCTATTTCAACCTCGAAGGAAGGAAGTTGACCCTTGTTAATTTTCTTTCTTAACTCTTTCATAAACATAGTGTTTAGGTTTTCTTAATTAGGATATTCATTTTCTGGTTTTTCTTTTAGATTTTAGCACTCAGAATCATGATACTGGTTTACAAGAATAATTTCTTCTAAAGAGTTTGAAAAATTATGAAATAATTATAGTTTTTTTATAAGGTAAATTCATACTCTAAGTAATGTTTTTAAATTAAATTTTAAAGCGTTAACTTAAAAAAAACAGCTAAAGCCAGCTATCTCTTTGTAATTACTTTCTTTCTTGTTCTGTTCTAATTTGATCGATTCTTGCCTTATCAGTAATACGCTCAGTTGCAATATACTTTGGTAATTTTTTTTTGATGTAAAACGCATTAATTTCTTTATTCTCTAGAAGTCTTGGATAGTAGACTATTTTAGCTTTTTTGTGCTTAAAAGGTTCTGTTAAATCATAATTTAAATAATCTGTTACTTGGATAAGTTTTTTGTCCAGTAACTCCTGTATTCCAGTGGTCACAATTCTATTAAATAATCCTGTTTGTTCAAGCTGAGAATGAGAAATCTAGTCTTTGTATTTTACTCTTCCATTTTCATCTCTCCAACCCAAAACATTTTTAATAATTTTAAGGTATACTCCTATGGCAGAACCACTTAAATTTCCAATATATTTCTCGAAGAAAATATTTTTGATTCAAGATAAATACAAGACTAGTTTAATTTTTTTGCATTAATTTAAATAATCTTTTAAGTCTTCATTTGTTTTATCATAAAATACTTCATAGGCAACATATCCAAATTCTTCATAGTTATGAATTCCACCAACTCTATAATTTATAATAAGACTTTTTGGGTTCAATTTTGTATTCTGATAAACTAGCTTTCCTTGAGAAATAACCCAATAAATAAAATAATCTAATCCATCATCAGAACAACCAATATCGCTCATTTGAATTGCAATATGTTGCAACTCTCTACTTTTGATATTTTCTACTAGTTGATTAGTTTTGAGATGAAATCCTTTAATATCCGCAAGCGAATATCCTTGTAATTTTTCTTTCAATATGCTGTGGAAGATATCGTTTTTTAATCTCAAAGAATTAACTTTTTCAATGCAACTCCAGTATTTATGATCTACTAAAGGAACATTTATTCTTTTTAATTTGGAATTAAAATTACTCATATTTTTAATTTTATCACAAATAATTTGAATCAGGAATTTTTTTCATCTATATGTTTTTTCATTGTGATAAAATCCCTATTCCTCCAAATAATAATGCGTCAACATCAGCGCAAAAGCATCAAACAATCCCATTTGGTAATGTTCCGCCATCCAAGGAAGCCGTTTATGAGGTGCTTTCTCTTTTAGTTCTGGATACCAACTCAATACCATCATTGCAATTTCATACTTTGTTTTCGCTTGAAATGACAAAAAGGTTTGTTTGATTTGAGAACGAGAATAGGTTTTCAGTTGGAGATTTTGAGCTCTTGCCAATTGCAAAATCGCATCAATAATTCGTTTTTGGCGTTTGGATATTTTTCTAGATTTATAATCCAATAGTAAAACAATGTCAGGTTTGCAGTATTCAAACAACCATTTCACTTTTTTCATGTATTTATAATGAGAAATAGGCTGTACTTTTTTAATTCCATAGTCTAAAATCTCTTTGGGTCCTTCACAGATGACAAAGCCCACCCCAAAGGTATTTGGATACATCGCTAAGGTAATCCGTTGTTGTCTATTCGCTGTCATGCTCTTTTTCACTCACTTCTTGTAAACATCCGATGTTATTCAACACCTCATACAACGCAAGAATCCTTTTCTTGAGTTTGGGAGTCGTCATCTCATCTTCCAACTGACTAATCAAAGAGGTCGTTTTGCTAGAAACTGCATCAATCACTCCAAGCAGACTATATTTGAACAGTTTTTTCAATGGTGTTTTTGTAATAATGTGATACGCTATGATCACACGAGCAGGAGGTTGCTTCTTTCCCGTTTCATATTTGGATAGGTTTGAAAAATCCATATCCAAAAGATAGGCCATATCTTGAAGGGTTAAGTTTGCACTACGTCGTGCTTGTTTTAAGTAATTGATAATATACATAATTGCTATAAAAGTCATAGGGGTTAATCTCTCCTATGACTTTTAGTATACTAGCTCTAGAAATTATTATCTTGGAGTTACGCTTTTTGGTACCGGAGTACCAAAAAAAATCGCTCTCGCCCAAAATATGTGAATGAAGTGTGCATAAGGTTGTCGATGATTATCCGCTGGAGTTTTTCTTAGTTTTCTGCAAAATAGCTTGATACCTTTGTGCATCTGTCTGCCGAACGTACCTTCCCTCTTTTGCTATTGTATTTCTTTTTGTCTGTGTTTGTTTTGTATCAGGTGGATAAATACTCAAGTCATTCAACTTCTTTACACAGGTCTTTCTTTTTAATGCTCTATACAAAGGAGCATATGCGTAATAAACACGTTTCTTTCCTCGTCTGTCTTTTGGATGCCTTAACTCCTGATTCTTATTATCTAATGCAACGATTAAATTTTTATAAACCAAAACAGCAATTGCCAGAGATATGGATTTATGGGTTAATCGTGTTTTTTTAGAAAAAAACGAAATACTAATCCAATCCTGGCCTTTGCGTTGCTTTGTTTTTGGGTTTACCCAGCCTAACGTTTGACGAATGACCACCAGCAACACTTTTAACTGGGTTTGATTCAAATAGGGTAGGTGTTCATCGAAAATTTCATTAGGAACTTGTGTGGACTGATGATAATAGCGCATATAAAAAAGTATCCTAAAGATCCTTTAAATATAAAAGTTTTGCTTTTTGGTAATTAGGCAACCAATGCGTTTAAGGGATGCTTGCGTATTTGTTCTCGAAGATGCTCTGCACTTGCAGATAAGTATATTGTCGTGGTTTTGATATCACTATGTCCCATCATTTTAGAGAGACTGTAAATATCACAGCCTCCCTCTAACATCAAGGTAGCAAAAGTATGTCTCAACTTGTGAATCGTAAAGGAAATCCCAGAAGCTTCTTTTAATTTGTTGGTTAGTAGTTTCAATCCTGAATTGGTAAACCCTTGGTTGAGATTCAAACTGGTAAAAAATTCTGGACATGTTTTACCGCTTTTCTTACGCTCTATAAGGTACCGATTCAAACTTTTTGCCAAATTGCTATCCATAGGAATGATGCGATCTTTATTTCCTTTTCCCATTCGTATAAAAATACTCAAGTTTTCAACATCCACATCTGCCAACTTCAAATGTAATACTTCATTCTTTCGAAGTCCGGCAAATAAAAATAAAGAGAAAATAGCGTGGTTTCGATATTTTAGGTATTTCTGAGTGTATGGATAATTATAGGCGATTTCTAACAATCGCAATGCTTCCTCTTTTCTTATTTTTTTAGGGAGTGATTTCTCTAATTTTGGCAATTCAAAATCTTTTAGATAATTTGTCTCTAAATGATTGTTTTTAACGCACCATCGAAAGAACACGACCAACGTCATGTAATAGGTTCTGTAGGTGCTGATTTTCCACTCCTTATCCCTTCTTCCATGAAGAAAGAAGCTTTGTACCGTTTTCTCTGAAACGTCGCTGATAAGGGTGATTTTGGATGCTTTGGCGAAGTAAGAGATTTTCTCTCGATAACGGCATTCTGTTTCTTTTGACACGCCTCTCATATATCTGGCGTAATGGCAAAAATCTTCCAGTAAAAATTCAATAGTCATAGTGGTTTGAAGGTATCGATTACTTGTACAAGAGATTTTTTGAGTTGTCTAGAGACTTATATTTTAGGGACGGGGTCCAATAAGGCTATTTTTTAACCCCTTCATCTCTCTAAAACGTTGAGAAATAAGGGGATTTTGTGCGCGTGCTAGGACTTGAACCTAGGACCTCGTCATTATCAGGAATGGGGTTCAATCTTAAACCCGCTAATTCGTTATATTATATGGGTTTTAGCCGAATTGAGTCGAAAAAAATATTTTTTTCATTGAACCCCGTCAGCAACTCATTTTAATGCTCTTTTAAGCAAGTAATACGTACGTAAATTATTTTTGTAATGTATTACATCTATATACTATATTTGTGGATATAGTGTAGGTTCATTATAGCTTTTTGGCGAAGATGTGTACAGTTAAAAGTTAGATGAATTTAAATTTTCATTATCCTCAGTCAATGTATATTCTTCTTTTCTATTTTAACTTTCCTTTGAACTAAATTTAAAGTTAATATTCAAACCCTAAAGATGTGTGATTTTATCTTCGCCAAACCAATTAACTAATGTTTCGAGAGCTTTAATGCTTAGTCGCTGAGTAAATAATAGTGTTAAATTCTTTATAGGTCGAGAGCAAGCAACATAAAAGAGATTACGGTTACGTATATAGAAATCCTCTTGACCTAAATGATTACTATTTTCCGGATTACTTAATCCTAAGAATTTGTCCCAATCATATTGATTCCACCCTCTGCCAAAAACAACAAGAACGTTTTCAAACTCATCTCCTTTAACACCATGCTGAGTGCTAAATGGAGTGTAACCAGATATGAATTTAGATAATGCTCGAACTTGAGAATATTCAATAACTTTTAGCTTCCTCAACTCTTTTTGAGACGATGAAAGTTCATTTTCATTTTCTATATCAATATTTAATTCTTCTTCTCTTCTCAAGATGCCTGAATCAATAATTGGTTTTCCCTTTAACATGATATGTTTAACAACATCTTCAACACTCCCATTATCACAGATTTGAAATAGTTCAGTTAATGAATCATTCCAATCTTTTTTATCTGAAATTGTCTTTATATGAGGAAATTTTCTTCCCAGAAGTTTAAACATTTCACCGTATTTGCCTTGTTCAAATAATTCTCTCAAGGGTTCAATAACATCAAGGAAGTAAGCAATATGTTTATCCTGTTTCTTTATAAAAGAATCATTATATCTGAATGCAGAAACAATATCTTCATAACCTTGTTCAATACCCAAAACTCGGTGCGTTAACATCAAAGTTTTAGTATTCTCATTATCAAATGTCCAGCCTTCATCGGATTTAAGAATTTCGCGTACTTTATTTAAGTTGATGCTAGCTTGATTGCTTGGAAGTGCACCTTGCCAATGGTTTCTCGTTTCCCATCCACCAGTCCAATTATTTGAAGTATATACACGAATTGAACCAGAGCTTTGAGGTTCTACTACTTCTTGCTGAAGGTTAGGTCTAATCTTGTTGAGTGTTTCAACAATGTTTTTTTCTGATCGAAAATTCGACTGTTTTTTTACCACCTCCAAAGACGAATCATTTATCTCTCCACATCCATCACCATAGATTTTTTGCCAACTGTCCCCAAAAAAACCAATAAGTATTTCTGTTTCACTTTTCACAATATTCTCTAAAATAGAATCCACTAATTGCTCATTGGTATCTTGATACTCATCTATTAATATGATGGGAAAAATACTTGATAAATATTTTAGAAACTTCTTATTTTTCAGAAATTCAATTGTAAAATTAATAACATCATCATGATGAATTTTTAAAATAAAATCTTCTTTTTTTCTATATCCGAAATCGTATTCAATATTGAAATCATTAATATTTTGATCTTCTTCAAGTAATTCAATTAATTTTTCATTAGTTAATACTAATTTCCGCAATTCACTTTGAAACTTACTTAAAATCATCCAACAGAACGAATGGATAGTTCCACTGAATAAAGCAGGGTGATTATTTTGGGTAGATGTAAAATTATCAGCAGCAATATTAGTATAGGTAATACACGCAACTTGCTGAGCGCTACGTTGCATGAATATTCCCTGATCATCTAAAATATAGGAAAGTGATTTATTTAGTGAATAGGTTTTTCCTGCTCCAGCACCTGCTTCTAGAATAAAAGATTTCTTATCTCTAATACAAGTGTATATTTTCTCTAATGATTGTAATGCAGCAATTTCTGCAGGGCTAGTATTAGTCATTTTTCTCTTCAATACTATGGTTTGTTAATGATTTCACATTTTGGTTAGCCAACCATATAATTCCTTCTTCCATGTATTTGGGAACTATCCAATCAGTATCTTCAATTGAATGCTTCAAGGCAAAATCACTTTTCTTAAAAGTTTTGGCTAATTCTGAAGCCTCAATTTCAAGCTCTTCAATATTTGATCCTGTAAGTGAAAATTTATCGCTATTTGCAAGAATGAAAGATTCTTCTAAGCTTCTTCCCGTTGGAGAATCTTCTTCTTGAGCAATTTGAAAAGCCAACCGTTTTTTCCCAATAATTTTCTGTGAATCATCCAATTGTAGAAGTTCAGTAATAGTAATATTACCCTCACGCTCACTATCCAAGAGTTGTGCCCATGTATTGATTCCTGTATTACTCGTAAACTCTCCCTTAGAGACCATACAAGCATTATTACGATTATTAACTCCTTTTTTGACAGAATCGATATCAGTAATGATAAGACTCGGGATTTCCAAAAAATCTAACAACGGAAAAAAAAGATGAGAGTATGCTCCTCCAACCTCCATAATAGCTGTGTATTGCGAAGATAAATTTCTTTCAAATTCATTAGCTTCTTCAATTTTTTGTATCATCAATGGCAGAAATAATCTTTCCGCTGTTCCCTCTATTAGAATGACTTTATCAGCAAAAAATAAATCACAATTAGTTAATGTTAAATACTTATGCAAAAAATCTTCATTTTTACGCTCTAAGTTTTTTGCTAAATTCTTTAGATCTTTAATTTTTGATTCTTGAGTATCTATCGATTCGTTTGAATTTTGTGTAAGGAAATATTGAATGTCCTTAAAATTTGCTCTATTGGCTATGTGAGAAGAATGAGTAGTAAGTACAAATTGAATGGGCCATGGGCGACCTTCATTAAAAGATTTAGAAAATGTTTTTACGATATTCTTTAACTGATCTGTAAATACTTCTTGCATTTGGGGATGTAAGTGAGCCTCTGGTTCTTCAATAAAAATTACATGAACTCCAGGTTCCGTAGGGCTGTTTTTATATCCCTTAAAGTAATCATAGATTTGGAGTAATATATAAATCAAATTCCTTGAACCTAATCCGTTGTAGTTTTCAGGTAAATCGATACCTCGAGAGCCGGCGTAATTCACGCTTGTATGACCACTTAGAAGTCTTTTTGCATCCAATGTCGTCTTTGTTATTAAATTAGGGTCTGAAAGACCTGGGTAGCCAAACATATTAAATGTTGGAAAGAGCTTCCCTAACTCCTCTTTAAAGGCACCATCTAAAGTTTCCTGTATATGTTCGACGGATTTTTCAATCTTCTCAATAATACTTTTTTCATCTAAATCTTCTGAACCCTCAGTATTAATAAAAAGTTTCTCTAGAATTGAAGCTAATATTCCACGCTTATCGCTCAAGGTATCATCATTCAATCCTCTTTGAGCATTTACAAATCCACATCGTAGAAGTGATTTTAATTGTGAGAATTCAACGGAGCGAAAGTTATCTTCATCATTTACATCTATACAGACAAGATCAAACACAAAATTTTCTCTAATTAAGTTATTCAAATTGCTATTAAATTCAAATTCATCAATTGTAGTATCAATATCATTGAATATATGTTCAATTCGATCACTTTTTATATGGTATTGGGCGGAAATTTTTGCCTCAAAACACTCTGGATTGAGATCAATAATAAACGGGCTCAAGGAGCCTAGATTATGATCTTGAGTATAATCAATGATAAATTGAATTTGAATATTGGGTACTAAATTTAAGTATTCTTTCTTTTCCTTGAATAATTGGAAAGCTTTCCAAAAATTATATACACTTTCAAGTGAAAAGTCTTCTGCCCTAAATAGCGGTTTATCACTTAATAGTCTGCTAAAAAGTTCAGTTAAAGAAGTTTTTCCGCTGTTATTACGGCCTACAACGACAGTCAATTCATCACTCAAATTAATATTCACTTCTTTAAGTAATCTAAAATTTTTAATTTTAATAGTTGTTAGTTTCATACTGCTTAAATGATAGCTTAAATATTTGAAACAAAATAGTGTTTTTTTTAAAGTTAATTTAATAAACTTCTTACTAATTGTTTAAATGTAAAGAGTATGAAGAGTAAAGGATATCGGACAATACAATTTACAGAAGGCTATCGATGTGTGATCGAGCATCTTCTGTTTTGATAGAACGTAAATAACGCTCTGTCATTTGTGTCGTAGCATGTCCCAACAAGTTTTTAATATTGATGATGGCTGTGCCTTGAGTGGCTAAATTACAAGCAAACGTATGTCGGAACTGATGCAGATGAAAGTTTACACCTGATAAACGTTTGTATTTTTTCACCCAATACTTCATTCCCTGTCGTGTCAATGGCGCATCTCTTTTGATAGAAACAAATAGATATTCCGAAGTTGTATTTTTTGATGCTCGAGTTT
Source organism: Polaribacter sp. Hel_I_88 (assembly GCF_000687935.1). NCBI lineage: Bacteria > Pseudomonadati > Bacteroidota > Flavobacteriia > Flavobacteriales > Flavobacteriaceae > Polaribacter > Polaribacter sp. Hel_I_88. Next base: position 1,545,324 of record NZ_JHZZ01000001.1, read on the forward strand.
GGAGGTAAAATTTTAAAGCGGTTCTTAAGGAATAATGAAGAGGAATATACCTGCTTTTTTTGGACTTGGAGGTATCGCTGTTGATGAAAAGGGTTTTTTGTATAAAATCCACATCTTGGACTCGAAGCCCTAATAGTTCTCCTTTGCGTATTCCTGAATATTGAAGCGTTTTAATGATGGCAAGGTCTCTTTTTAATTGCTCATCATTATCCGTATTATGAAGTGCAATGGATGCTATAATTTTAGAGACTAGAGCATTACTTAATGCTTTCTCATCATTATATTTGGGGTTTGGTGGTTTGATGATTTTAGAGGTCAACGAGCCCTTTTCAACCAAATCATTCATTTCTAACCAATTAAAAAACACCTGGAGTTTGTTGAAATAGGTTCTAATGGTAGATACTCTAATTTCCCGATTATTTCTTTTGGCTCGTTTTCCCAATCTTTTAAAAAATTCATGGACCAAATAAGGATGTAAGTCCAATGGAGTGGTGATTTCAGGCATCACTTTTAAAAAGTTTTTCATCACATCTCGATAACTATTCATCGTGTGTGAACTCAATCGCTTGGTATACTCACATTCTGATAAGTATTGGTCAAAACAATCTCTGATGTGGCAAGTAGAGGTAATCATATCTCTATCTAAACAGAAGGCATTTAAATCTCTAGTTGTGCTTTTTGGTATGGACCTTTGATACCAATTGGCATTACTCCAAAAACCATACAAATTACAGTAGTATTTTGGTATGCCTCATCGATATGAACCTTATATCTCTTATTTTGCTCAAACTGATTTTCGCGACCAAAAAGATGTTTTTGGTATCTATCAACATGATCGTTATGTGGGCATGTACCTCTTAGGTAAGACAGGCGCTGGAAAAACAAATGTATTGGAAGTGCTGATTCATCAAGATATTTTGCATTCTAGAGGTTTGGCGCTTTTTGATGTGAGTGGTGATTTGGTAAAAAAAGTGCATCAAAGCATTCCCAAAAACCGTCAAAAAGATTGTGTGTATTTGGATACTTCCAACCCTAATCTCACATGGGGTTACAATCCCCTGCGCAAAGTAGCTTACCAACACCGTCATTTGATTGCGTCTCACATCATCGAAACCTTTCAAAAAATTTGGGGACAGCAGGCCTGGGGAATCAAACTAGAACATATTCTACGTAATGTATTTATGACGTTGTTGGATCAGGAAAAAGCCACCTTTTCGGACGTGACTCGTTTGCTTGTGGATGAAACATTTCGATTACAATGCCAACAACATATTGTTGCCAAGGAAGTCAAGCAATTCTGGACACACCAATTCCCTAAATACTCTAAGTCAGATGTTTTGCCTGTTTTGAATAAAATAGGTAGTTTTTTGGCTATCCCAATGGTGAAAAAGATATTGGTCGACAATACGCAACAACTCTCTATCCAATCGATTATCGATTCAGAAAAAATCTTCTTAATTAATTTATCCAAAGGAACTTTGGGTGTTGATGCGGCTCATCTACTAGGCTCCTTGCTTTTAAATTCTTTATCCGCAGCAGGATTTCATAGGTCTTTAATTGAGGAAGAAAACCGAAAACCTTTCTTTATCTATTTAGATGAGTTTCACAATTTCACGACTCTATCACTTGTGAATATGTTTGCAGAACTGAGAAAATTTAAAATAGGGTTTATCGTGGCACACCAGTATTTGAATCAGCTTCCTGTAAAGATTAAAGAAGCTGTTTTAGGGAACATCGGAACCCTAATTTGTTTTAGAATTTCCTATGCAGATGCCAAATACATGGCGCAAGAATTCTACCCAATCTTTTCAGCCAGTGACTTTATCGGGCTTGAGAATTTTCATATCTATTTGAAGCTGATGATCAACGGAAAACCTTCCCAACCGTTCTCTGCTAAAACCATTACCAAGAATTGGTTCAAAAAACCAAAAGGCTGAACTCCGCTGTTTTTTGTTTTTCAAGCATACTGTTTTCAAACATTGCAAATCTATTTTTTAACAAAAGCAGCTGCTAATTCACCTTAAAATTAATACGTATGAAATCAACACATGTATCAACTCAATTGATGAGTTGCAATGAAGTAGAACTTCATTACAAACGCCCTTTATTTTCTTCCATGAGAAGCATTACTTCTTCTCAGGATGCAAATGAGATTCTAAGAGATTATATCCATCCTTATGTATTGGATGTAAAAGAATTCTTTTGGACCATTTTCTTATCTAGAGCCAATGGAGTCCTTGCAATTTCAACCATTGGGTCAGGAGATATTTCTGGAGTAATGGTCAATATTCGAGAGATTTTACAGCTGACTTTACTTACAAATGCTTCTCATTTGATTGTGGCACATAACCACCCTTCTGGAAAATTAGTTCCTTCTGAGAGAGATCGTAAAATCACCAAAAAATTACAACAAGGGTTGCTCTTATTTGATGCCAAGCTATTGGATCATTTGATTTTAACCTCTGAGAACTTTTTCTCTTTTGCAGACAATGGAGAGCTCTAACAACCCATTTAAAATTTGAAAATTACGAATTCCCTTTGGGTGCAATTCGTAATTCTTCTTTATCCATCTTTAACCATCCACTGATATGTCAAAAACCCCAATTTCTTATTATGGAGGCAAACAAAACATGGTCACCACCATATTGCCACTCATTCCCAAACATCGAATCTATACAGAAGCCTTTTTTGGAGGTGGTGCTGTCTTTTTTGCAAAAGAACAAAGCGAATCAGAAACCATCAATGATATCCACAATATGGTCGTTAACTTTTATCAGGTAATTCAAACCAATTTTGAGGATTTAAAAGCCAAAGTCGAGGCGACCTTATTTTCAAGAGCGAGTTACAAAGTGGCATTGACCGTTTATAAAATGCCACACTTGTTTAGCAAACTTCAACAAGCTTGGGCCTTTTATATCGGAACTAATATGGGGTTTTCCTGTCAGATTGGTTCTTGGGGTTATGATAAATATGGAAAACAGGTGCTGAAACTCAATAACAAAAAAATAAAATTTAACGAAGAAATCTATCAGCGTTTAGAGCATGTACAGATTGAACATAATGATGCCAATAAAGTCATTAAAAGCAGAGACAATCCAGATGCTTTTCATTATGTAGATCCTCCTTATTTCAATTCCTGTCAATCTTTTTATAGTGGCTATACTGAGCAGGACTTTAGAGAACTTCTTGACACCTTATCGAATATCAAAGGAAAATTTCTACTGAGTAGCTACCCTTCTGAAATTCTTGATACCTACACTAAACAAAATGGCTGGCACACCAAAACCTTTGACAAACCTCTGTCTGCTAAAAAAGGAGTGGCTGGAAAATCAAGGGGTCGAAAAACGGAGGTTTTAACAGCTAATTACCCTATTTCAGGCGAAACACTCTAAAAATAGGAAAGGAGCTAGTCTCAAAATAGAAAAAAGAATACAAAAAAAGCATTAAATCTAAAACAATTAAATATGAAACAAATCGTCAACAAAATGATTGACCTCGACCTTAGAGGTTTTAAAGGAACTACTACAACACTGTTAGGTCTCTTTAAGCATATCGCTAAAAGAGAATCTTGGAGTGATGATGAGATTCAGTATGTAATTACTGAAGCTAAAAAACACAATGATCAAGACCATTTGGTTGAAACTATTCGTGAATACTGTAAATATTAATTTAAACATTAAAAACAATGAAAAAAGTAATTGAAAAAACTGTTAATCTCAACTTGGTTGGTGTTGATGGAAATGCCTTTATGGTTATGGGAATCTTTAGACGACAAGCTAAAAAAGAAGGATGGAGTTCTGAGGAAATAGAACTAGTAATGGATGAAGCTAAAAGTGGCGATTATGTTCACTTATTAGCGACCATTGAAAACCATTGTGAACCTAAAGACGAAGAAGAATGAAATTAAGAACCTATAAACAAATTTTGTTTTTCCTTAGTAGACTAGAATTCTTTTTAGAGTCTGAAAAACAAGCAAAGCCTTCACCTGAATTAGTGAAGCTTCAAACGGATAGTGAATTACGAGAAATGATTCACTGGCTGTATCGTGATGTGTGGAGTAAAAACGCACTTGGGTTTATGCAACGCTCAAAACTTTTAGAGTTAATCAATGGTGATTATGGCATTCTGCTCTGGACGATTCATCGTTTAGAAAAACAAATGATAGATACACCAAGCATTGCTCAAGAAGATATTGATGCTTTTTTCCAAAGAACCCAAAACGAAATCCATTATTTAGCTTCAAAACCTGTTGAGGAATGGGACGAATATGATACTTCCAATTATCGCAGTTTGCTGGTTAAAACAGGAATGACCAAAAAAGTCTTTGCCATATTTACCAGTGATGTTTTGGTTGAAGATGTGTATGCGGTTACGACAAAGCCGTCTTACTTTTTTGATACTAAGGAGGAAGCAGAAGCTGAAATAGACAACATCCTTATTGAAAAGAAATTTACTCGAGATGAACTCGTGGTGCATAGCCTTTGGCTACTTACTTAAAACTAAATATTAATTTTAAAATTGAATAAATATGAATGCAACTATCGTAGATGTTTTAATAGAAAACATCAAAACAGACCAAAGTCTTCTGGAACAAACAGAAGCACAAATTGAAACTGCAAAAGAAAATAAGAAAAACGTAGTAGATCGTCTAAAAGATTATAGACGTGATATTACTGTTCTCTTGAAATATGCAGATGATGAACAACGCAAGCGTATTGAGGAACTTGGTTTTGATTTTTCGGAATCAGAAAGAGGTCTCAATCCTGTAGCATCCTTAGTAATGGATATTATTATGAAAGCTAAAGACAATCAGCTTACCAATGAGCAATTGTATGAGGCTTATGTAAAATCCTTTAAGAATAAAGGTGATGCGTTTAATTATACTGAGTTTAATATTAAATGTCGTTCTCTGTTTAATACGCAACGCTTACTTCGTAAAAAAGGGACAGATCCAAAATCTTCAAGGGATGATATTGTTTCTTTAAATGGACGTGTACTTCCTAAAGAAGATGATACAGCAACTTCAAAAGTTGAAAATGCAAAGAAATCAAATTCTAACGCTAAAAAGCCTGCTCATGAAAAATGATAATTATTTAGACCTTTTTGAGAAACAGCAAAAAGCAATAGATCATTGTTTATGGCTCAATTTTAAATACAGAATTGCGGGTATTAGATTTGGTGTTATCAATGGTCCTCATAATAATTTTGCTGTTTGTGAACAAGCTACAGCTGAGGAAATGGAGATGGAGTTTTTAGATATTCTTCCAGAAAATCATTCTCAATTATCTTACAAACAACTTGATGTTATCAGGCAGAATCAAGAACCACTTCCTTTTTGGGAATCAATTATTGGAATTGTTTCTGTAGTTGATGGTGAAATTTTGCGGTATATCTTAGAACAAAAGATTCCGCTTGATAAAATCATTCGGCACGAACTCGCATTTCGAGGTTTTGATAAAAATCATCGATGGTGTGGGTTTGAAAGAGCTCGTGAAATTTGGTTTGATGAAAATTGAATACTTTAAAACACTCATTTATTTGAGTGTTTTTTTATTAGTTCCCATTTTGTGCGTATTCGAATTCCTAAAGTTATTTATTCAAGTTTAAATGATAAATATCCCATTTTTGAGCGTTCAATGTTTTCTTTTCTAATTTTTGGGCAATAACTACTCTTTCTCCATATGTTCTTAAAGTTATCATTCCATACTTTGCCACATTACTATCTTTAAGTCGATCCATTCTCTCTATCTGATTGATGTTCTTTTTCTGAGCCTTGAAAAAACAGTGGTTAGAATAAAGAGCTAAATGAAGTATATGATTTTTTGCTAATTAAATTTTTATATTCTAATTTAGATACAAAAAGTAAAATGAAAAATAATGTCCCAAGTTTATTTAAGTTGATTGATATTTTAATAAAAAATCAAGAAAATATTTTTGATTCATATGAAATAAAAAATTTCAATCAGCTTTTGAACTTGAATGTTGTATCAGTACGTGATACTAATTCTAAAAAAGCAAAAGTTAATTTCAATTCTGAATTCTTTAATTCTCAATTATTAAGCTATGCTGAATTAAAATTGAATAAGAAAATGGAAATAGATATTTCAAATTCAATGTTATTTGCTGATGAATTTGAGAAATATCTTAAGAAAAATAATAAGACTAAATACTTAAATCAATATGACTATCTTATCAACTCATTCAAATCTTGGATTATTATTTTCCTAAATAATGAAAATAATCTTGATGTAAATAATTTTTTATTGGAGCTTCCTGAAGAACATAAGGAAAGAGAAAAACACCTTGATTTATTTGAAAGATATTTTTTTAGAGCCTTGCCTTATATAGATCTGAGTGTTGAATTAACATATAATACTTTAGTTTATTCTTTTGTTAATGAAAGACATAGTCATAATGCTTTTCAGTATTTAGAAGAATTAACTAGTGAGGACTTATCTAAAGCAATTAAACTTTATGAATATGGGGTTGAGAATAACATTTTCAATAATATTAGTTTTTCTGGAAACCTGCTTTTAGGGATGTATAGAAATGGGTATTTAAAAGCATATGATATTTCTAAAAAACTATTTGGTGAGCATGAAAAAATTGCTTTATTTTTTTTTGGTAGAATCAATTACACTAATGATTCAAATATTGAAGAAATCATAAATTTTATAGATAAAGTTGATTTAACAAAACAGAATAATCTTAATGAATGTGTATATTTTTACGAAAATTTACTTAAGCTAGAATTAAATGATAAACTTAATAAAAAGTGTTTTGAAAAGTTTAGAGAGTACTACGAAAAAGGAGATGAAAATGAAAAAAAATGGATTATTTATAATTTATCTTGGCATATAAAAGGTTTTGAAAAAGAAAGATATGAGTTTTTACACTTTGTGTTAAAAACAGTTAAGAAGCCAAGTTTTTTAAAAGAATATTTTGGAACATTTGTAGACCCTAAACATTTTTTTCATTTTTTTTATATAAGTTATGCTAAGCATGGCTTTCAAACAGATTTGAATTATTTTGAAGGAGGGATTAATCATTTCTGGGAAAATTCGAAAACAGAAACTGAATTACATTTACTAGAATTGATATCTCAAGAAAATAAGATAATTAGAACAGGAACTATTAAGCTAATGTTGTTAGGGAATTGTGATATTAATTTACTTAATTTAAAAACTGAAATTGCTCAATTGAGAACTGTTGAGACAATTATAGACTTTCCTCATTCTTTTAATTTAATTCTGCCAATGCTTTTGTGTTTAAGAAAATCAAAGTTTAAACGTGTAATTAATGAAATTCAAAATGGATTAAGTGAAATGATTGTTAATTCATATCATGATGAGTTATTTAATTGGATTAAAGAAAGTATAGGTAAGAATGTGAAAGACATGAGATTTATTAAGCCTATAAAATCTGCTTTAGAGTCTTATCATAAGATAAAAGAGATTAAGAATGGAAATAGACATATTGATCCAATAGAAAATGAAAGAGGGTTAGCCGATTTGTATTATAGATTAGAGCATGAAAATAAAGCTAAAATGATAAGAGAAATTAATAAAGGTGATAATTCTTTTTTAAGTGCTATATCTAAATCAATTATTGTCGTTAGAGGTAATTCTTGGAAATCTGAAAATAATGATGAAATATCTCCATTAAATAAAATTGAAAGTTCATCATATATAGATATTAAGGCATTCAAAAATCCAGACTTATTTGAGTATAATTTAAATAATCCTAAAAGTAAATTTTAATTATGGATATTAAAGCAATTGTAGTAAAAAATTATCTCGAATCTTTAACAGAAAGTGAAGAATTAGATATGATTTTTCCTATTCTTTTAGAGTCTAAGGGTTTTGTTATCTTATCTAATCCGAAATTAACTAAAGGTTTTCCTCAATATGGTAAAGACATAGTTGCTGTTGGTAAGGATTTTAACACAGGTAAGTTGACAAAGTTTTATTTTGAAATTAAAGGAGGAAAAGACAGGCATGTTTCAAGTTCAACATTTAAAAAAGATGATGGGATTAAAGAGTCATTATTGGAGGCGAAATTTAAGAAGTTTGAAAGTTCTTATCCTAATTTTGATAATTTGCCTTTAAAAATAATTTTAGTCCATAATGGGGATTTAAAAGCTGGTGTCCAAGAAGTTTTTGAAGGCTTTATAAAAACAGAGTTTCCAGAGAATTCAATAATCAAATTTGAAAGATGGGGTATTTCTGATTTAGTAAAATATTTTTCTGAATATCTTTTTGGGGCATATTTATTAACTGACCAAAAAACAACTAAGCTTTTCAATAGAGTTCTAGTAAATTTTAATGTTAATGAAGGGGTTTCTGAGGATTTTAAAGAGTTATTAAATTTATTGATTGAAAGAAATGATTGGGAGGGATATAAAAGAACTATTCAAAGAAAATGGGTTTTATTATTTGAATCTTTAAAGTTGGTGTCATTTGTTATTTATTCGGAGTCAAAAGAGTATGAAAATTTAGATATAGCAAAAAGGTATGTTGAGTATTTGATAATTCGTTTTTGGTTTTGGATTCTAAAAAACAAATTAGAAAAAGATAAAATTATTTTAAAATACTTCAACCAAATATTTAAATTTTTCTATTTAATCTTATCCGAATATTTTATAAATACTTTAGACCTAGCTACTATCAAAGACGGTCTTTATTCTGAAAAAGGTGGGAGATATGAGGAAATAGGTTATACTTATAGGACTTTTGAATATTTAAAATACTTGTGTTTTCTAATTAATTTAGATTTGGTTAATGGAAAAGATGAGTATAGGGTTAAATTAAGAAATATACTATTGAATGTGATTAAAGCAAATAGTGTTAGTGCAAGGCCTTTATTAGATATTCATTCAAATGTTATAATAGATATTTTAATTATTCTTATAAAAAATGGAGAGCTTGATGAAGCTAAAACTTATTTGAAGGAGGTATTAGCTTATATAAAACTAGGTAAAGAAAATCATGATAGATTGCCTGATGCTAATAATAGTATTGAGAATGTAATTAAATTTACCGTAACTAGAAATAAACCTGTGTATTATTCTGATTCTACCTCTCCTTTGCTTTCGGTTTTGGTTGAGTTTGTTGCTATCTTAGGTTTAGAAAATGAGTTTAATATGGTTAAAAAGTTTGTTGAAAAGTATGATATTGGTTTGGGTATTTTTATTCCTCATCATGGAAATAATTCAAATTCAAAACATTTAATTGAAGACAAAATTAATGACTTAGAAGAACAATTGTTTTCTAAATCTGTTACTGATGGATATCAGTCAGAATTAAGATTAACTAAATTTGAAATTGAAACTTTTGATATTAATGCAAAGCTTTCATTTGAAGATTTTAAAGAAAAAATTAAACTAAGGGTAAGTGAGTTTGAGTATAATTATAGAACAGATGAGGCGGATCATAGGTACTTGAGAGATTTGGCACACATACACTATTTAACCCCTTATTTTCCTGATAAGTGGAGGTATTTAATTGGATAGATTTTTTTTCTTAAAACTCCATTTCAAACATCTATATATTCTTTAAAAGAATAAATTATACCCCTTAATTATTTAATTAAAATCATCCTTTGTTAATATGATGTTTTTATCACTTTTTAATATAAAAGTTGATTCTTGCGCCTTATACTTTGTAAAAGTTGTAATACTTTCAAATCTATAAAATCCTTTTGGTAATTGAATTTCACTAGAAGATTTACTACCTATAATAATTGACTCTGTTTCGTTATTTTTATTATAAAATGTCAGTTTCCTTGCATAATAATTTGGGTTATTAATTTTAATAGTAAATAATTTACCAGAAAAATCAGGTTTTATAATTTTTCCATTAGAAATAGTTTTAATAGGTTTATTGGTTATTTTTTGTAATTGTGAACTACATTTCTCAATGGTAAAGTCTCCTTTTGAAATAACATTAGAAGTACCAACAATATTTGTTCTATCTATCCTGTAAACCTCAAATGTATATGGACCAACATTTAAATCTTTAAAACAACCATCAGTATCAATTGGTATCACTAATTCTTTTTTATAATTGTAACTGTTACCAGAGTTTATAACCACTTTTACAGGAATTCCAGAATTATTAGAAAAACAATGGTTTCCAATATTTAGGGAATTACAGTTAGGGTTTTGGCTTTTGTTAACATTAGCTTTTGCTTTTTTATCATCCCAATTTTCTATTTCGAGGAATTGAGACATATCATAATCAATAGGTATTTTAGTTGAGTTAAATGAGATAATTTCACCTGTTTCTGTATCTGTCAATTTAATAGTTAAGTTGATAACACTACCAAAAACGTATACTTTTCCTGTAACGTATGCATCTGCAGCAATAAGCTTTCCAAAGTCTTTGGCTGTTTTTTTATCAATAAGTCTATTAGAATTTAATTGATGTTCAGCTAAATAACTATCAAGTGTTCCTCGATCCATTAGTTTAAAATTGTACTCTTTTGCTTTGAGTGATGTATGAAGCTCTTCAAAGATATGCAATGACAGATTACTTTCTTTTTTTTTCAAAGAAGTAAAGGGGTAAATAGCAATTACATAATCTTTTTTAATTCTTAAATCTTTGGCTATCTTAATGCTTATCTCTCCCATCTTGTCATCTAATGTTTGTGATTGTAGAGTAGCATAAAAGATTACAGCCAAAATAATAATTATCCTTTTTTTCATTTAAATACCTTTTTGAAATTCAATGTCTTCGATAGCTCTTTTTTTTGCTTCATTCTCAGATAATCCTGACCCTCTTCCTATGATGCTATTATTATCAATTTCTTTCTGGTTACTATTAGATCTAACAGTATAGGTCAAGGTAATATCACAAATAATTAATTTTTCGTCTAGGGTGCTTTTTGAAAATATATAATTTACTTTTCCTGTACAAGTATAGTTAGAAACGTTGGAATTATAATTCTTCTTAAAGTACATACTGATAACGTCATCTAAATTTTTATTATTAAATATGTTCACAGTTGTTTCTTTTGGAGCTTCTTTAATGATTGCACGAATATTTTCATCTTGACTTATAAAAGTCCTCATAATCTCTCTTGTAACAGGTTTTAAACTCTCCCTTGTCATTGGGTGACTCCCTTCCCTATTAAAAAAATCTATTTCATTTTTATTATTTGCATACCACACCATAGGTTCTCCTTGAGGAGAGAAAAACTCAGACTCTTTGGTTGGGTAAACTTTTCTAAAATCATTATTATTGATATTAATCTGATCAATTTTTGTGGAGGGTTGTTTAGACTTTTCTGTGTTAAAGAAAAAAGCAGAGATAACAATTGAAACTATGGAGAGAGCAACAACCCAAATTACATAATGCCGATTCTCTTTTATGGTATTTTCAATAGTAATAAAAATAGGTTTGTGAGAATCTTCTTCTTCATTAATTATTTTTTCTTCTAAATCTTTCCCCTTAGATACTTTTATAAGGATGTCTAACTCTTCTTCACTAATGAGCTTGGTAGAGTTGATTTCCTTCAAGGTGTCTTTTAAGTAAGTTTTAAAAGTCTGATATTTTTTATTCGTATACCAAAAGACGATACTATTTAATGTTTGAAAAGAAATTTTTGGATTATTTGAAATATTAAAAAAACGACCGAAAGAGGTTTTTGATACTTTTTTGTAGTTCAAAGTAAAAGATTCTAATTCTTCGCAAGCAGATGTAATACCATCTTCAAAGTAGCCCTTGTACTCTTCATCATTTTTAATTTTATTCGCTAAATAAATAGCTCCTAAAATATCTTCTCTGGTATTTATTAGTGCTCTGGACATATACTCAAAAGTACTAAAAAAAAGAAATATTTTCTTATATAATTTCCTTTCATGAACTTCATGAACTTTCATGAATTGGTATCCAAGATATGCTCAATTACTTTCGTACCAAGTTTAAACCACATGCTTTTGCGCAAGGCAAATTGTATAATCTTCAAAGTGAGAAATCATAGGCTCTCATTTTGTTCAATACCAAGATGTCATGAAGGTACGTATAATGTATTTATTCTTGATGGGTATTCTAACTTTATCTTTAAGTTCATGTACTATGAACGATGACGAGCTTCTAATGGAATTGCACGCCACAGGAGATGAGATAGACGATCCAGTAGAACCAGACCGAGAGGATAATTAATTAGAATCTCAAGAATTGCAAACCTCTTGAAGTTAGAGGTTTGCTTTTTTTATTAAAAATTCAAAATAAACATTTATTTTTGAAATATGAATATTTTTTCTAATCGTTTTCCAATATCTGTATTCACGCTGTTGACTCAACTTATACTTTTGATAAGTTTTGTTGGATGCCAGAATAGTAAAACATCAAACAAAGAATTAATAAAAATTCCTAATGATGTTGATTCATTGTATATTTTGGCAAAAGAGACTAAAAATGATTCACTTCTCAATCTTGCACTCAAATCGTACATCAAAACCTACTATCGTAAACAAGACTGGAAACCTTTTCACGAATATCTGAAAGAACACTTATCTCTAACTTCTCGTATTGGAGATACTACTTCTTATGCTAGAACTTTAGAATACAAAGCAGGATATTTTAATAAACAAAATGAAATAGATAGTGCTTATTACTACTATGCGCAAAGTCTTAAACTTTATAAGGCAACACAAGACTCATTAAATATCGGTTTTGGTCTATTAAATATAGCGATTATTCAAAAAAACTTTCGAGATTATCCACGCAGTATCCATAATTTAAAACAGTCATTGTTATTTATGGAAGGTAAGGCAAGTGCAAGACGCATTTCCTCAAGTTATAATACGTTAGGAATCAACTTTAATTACATGAATGCTTATGATTCGGCTCTGGTATACCATAAAAAATCAAAAGAATTAAGAGAAACAATAAAAAACCAAGCATATCTTATTCAGTCACTCAATAACATTGGAAAAGTATATGAGGACAAAGGCAATTACACTATTGCTCTGGATTATTATGAAAGGGCGTTAAGTTATGACTCCATAATTATTGAATATCCAAAAACTAGAGCAACTTTAATTGATAATCGAGCTCATAGTCTTTTTTTGTTAGATAAAAATAAAAATAGTATTGAAGAAGATTTTTTGGCTGCTCTAGCCATTAGAGATAGTCTAGATGATGCTTATGGAAAAACAGTGAGCTATATCCATCTGGCTAAATTCTATGGATTTCAAAATAACAGTAGAAAAGCCAAGTATTATACAAGACAAGCAGAAGCAATTGCTAAAAATATTAATGACCACCAAAATCATTTAGAAACTTTAGAGTTACAAATTCTTCTTTTTGATGGAGAGGATAAGCAACGTGCCTTGAATTATTATAAACATATTCGAGATAGTCTTGACTTTGGAGACAAAACCAAATTAGAGAGCTTATATGATGTTGAAGAAAAAGTCTCCACTAGTAAGAGCATCATTGATACTCAAAAAAAAGAAATAATACTTCTAAAAGAAAGTAAGTGGTGGATAATGCTTTTTGTTTTATTTATTATTGTACTATTTGCTACCATAGTAAACTATATTAATAATAAAAAGAGAAAAAAAGAAAAAGAGTTAGATAGAATTAAAGAGTCTGCACTCCAAATGGTTTATCGAGGTAAGGTTGAACCCCAAGCTGAAGAATTTCATAACTACTTGGAAGAAACATTTAATTTAAACAAGAATCCTGCGCTCTTTCAATTTCTTATACTTCGAGGAGCTGGAAAGTCAGAAAGAGAAATAGCAGATATTTCTGATGTAAGCATAGGGGCAATAGAAAAAAGAAGAAATAGATTAATTAAACATCTTAAAAAACTCTTGGATATTTCTCCTAATGATTTTTTTTCAATTAAGGATTTTTACAATATAGAGTTAAAAAAATTTCGAAAAGAGAACAATAAAAACTTAACAGACCAAAAGTAAGGTTTATATATGTACCCCTTAAGGGTTACATATATGATTATCAGTGAAATAAAATATTTTTTACACTGAATTTTATTTTATTTTTATTAAGATTGTACTTGATATATTATAACACAAGGTACATCTTATGAAAAAAATTATTCCTTTTTTATTGTTTTTTTTAGTATTAAACAGTTTTTCTCAAACATTAGACAAAGTATTTCTTACTAACGAGGTTTTTAGAGTAATTTATGGTAATGGAGCTGATCCTGATGATTATCCCGCTGCTCATTATCCAGCGGTCTATAATGAATTACAAGCCAATGGAGGATTTGAGAAAAAAGCAAAATTATTAATCTATTTAGAGTTTAAAGATAATGTACCTGTATTTAGAAGAGATTTAAGTTCTTTTAACATTAAATCCGTTCCCTTTAGAACAAGTGTAATAAAAGTTCTTTTGGAGGCATTTAAAGTTCCATTAAATACAAATGGTTCACTTCACTACAATGACGTTGATTCAAACACTTTGTATTACGAGCATCTTCTCACAGCATATAATCTCGGAATGCTTCCTAATTCATCTTCTTTAAATCCAGAAAATGGTATTTCCTATAATGAATTTCTTGAGTATGTTAAATTTTTAGAAAGTTCATCTTCTGTTGATGCTCCAACGCAGTCAGAACTTAAAGATGAAGAAAACTACTTTAGACCAGGTATATATAGTCCTGAAACACTAGGTCAATTCAGAGGAATTGAACAAGGGGTTTTTAGTCATTATGCTAAAAATAGCTTTGCAATCCCAGATCGTAAAATGAACTTAAATTTCTCTCATTTTTACAGCACTTCTATGGTAGAAATTCCTGAGGGATATTATCCTATAAAGCCTTTGGGGCGCGGTTGGTCTCATAGCTATAATTCCTACATAGTAAGAGAAAATAATGTAGGAAATGAAAAAATTGATTATTACAATATTGTTTGGCCAGATGGCACTATTCATATATATAATAAAGATGATAATAAGTATGTAACTCTTGGAGTATATGATGAATTTGATGATAACTCTTCTACAATTTATATTACAAAAAAAAATCAGGTTCGTTACAAGTATGAGAAATTAGACTCAGATAGACTTATTTTTTATCTGACGGAAATTCAAGATTCCAATGGAAATGAGATTACTATTGACTATGAAAATGCAGAAGAAGATGATACCAAACGTATAGAATATGTAGAATCCCCTTCTGGAAAAAAACTTCGATTTGAATATGCTAGTAATACGGATTATATTAAAGACATTACAGATCCAATAGGAAGAGAGATACGGTTTGATTTAGACGATGATGACGATAATAGACTGGAAAATTTCTATGATGCAAAAGGAAATCGAACTCGATATAGTTATATTGAGAATGATGCTGAAGCCCCATTATCTGAACAAATTAATCGGTTTCTTTTAGATGAAATAAAGTTACCCAAAGGAAACGAAATAAAAGCAACATATAATAGCGATAATGCCAAGCTTTCTTCATACAGAATAAACAATGATGACGAGATAGATATTGATGTAAAATTTGATTATGAGTCTAATGAATTTACTTCTAAAGTAAAAATCCCGACAGCTGGTGGTAAAACACTTACCCAAAATTATACATTTAACGCAAATGGATTAGTAACTGTATATGACAGTGATATAGACAACATTACCATAGAGTATCCAACATCAGGGAAAAATATTTTGCTTCCTAATAATACCAATACCAATGGGATTGATGTTGAATATGACTATGACTCTAATGGAAATGTAACCAAAATTGATAAGGAAAATGGAGGTGTTGTGGAAGAGTTTGAATACGATAGCGATAATAACTTAACGAAATATATCGACCCTAATGAGAACGTAACCCAATTCTTTTATGATAGTGATGAAAACTTACTACAAGTAATAGATGCTATTGGAAATTCCATCCACTATAGTTATGACACTTATGGTCAACTTACCTCCATAGTTAACCAAGAGAACATTGAAGTTAAGTACAAGTATGAGGATGATGGAGTAGTATCTTCTATAACTGCACCTAAAGGAATACAAAGTACATTTTCATATGATGGAATTAACCGACTTTTAAAAAGAGTTGATAATGGACTCGTATCTCAATATAAATATGACGAAAATGATAACTTGACTTCATTCACCAATTCTGGGAATTTTACAACAAGTTACAGCTATGATACCAATGATAATCTAACCTCTATTGTAAACGCAAAGAATGTCGCAACATCATTCACCTATGATGAGCAAGATAGAGTTATTGAAGAAACTTTTGGTAGCCATACCAAACACTATGAGTACTCTGATGAGGGTTTTTTAACAGAATTTATTAAACCTTCTGGAACTGACATTGATTATAAATACGATAACGATGGAAGACTTGAGGAAACAGGAACTATTACTGATATTGATTATAATAATAGAAATTTGTTAGAAGATGTATCTAACGCAAGTGGAAAAGTTTCATTTAGATATGACAATTTAAACCTTGTAGAGCGTGTAACCACAACCCACGGATATAGAATTGAATATGATTATGAAGATACGGGTAGTCTTGATGATATTGAATACCCAACAATCAATGGAGTAGAGTTGGAAACCCACTACTTATATGATGATAAAAATCGAGTGACAAAAATTGAGTTATTAAGAAATATCGGTCAAGATAATTTGATTTTAGCAGAGTACAAATATCTAAAAGACGATAGAATAGCACACATAGATTTAGCTAACAATTTTAGAATAGATTATAGATACGATGAAGCCGGCAGAAGGGACTATGTTTCTCATGTGGATTTAAATTCAGGAAATCCAATTTATGAAGGAAAGTTTATTTTAGATGTTCATGGAAATATTACTAAAGCTTCAGAGTCATTACCCTTTGCAGCTGTAGATTCAAATTCAAGCAGTAGTAGCAACAATAGTTACTCATACAATCAAAATAATCATATAACTCAAGGCAGTGGCATTCCCATTTCTGTTAATGAAGATGGAAATACCACTTCGATTGATTCAGGAATTAGTTTAAATTATGATATTGATGATCGTTTAATAAGCTATTCAGATATTGACAATGACTTTGAGTTTAAGTACAATGGATTTGGTCAAAGAATTGAAATGTCTAAAGATGGAGTAAACACCAAATTCATTCGAGATGTTTTGCAAGACAATATTCTTGTAGAGCTAGATCAAAATAACAACCCAATATATTATTATATCTATAGCCCAACAGGAATGCTTATTGCACGAATGAAACCCAATGGTGATTTGCAATACTATCATGGAGATATTAGAGGTAGCACTATTGCAATTACTAACGAGTCAAGAGAAGTTACTCATAAATATTTTTATGATGATTTTGGTGAAATCACCAAAATAGTTGAGCCTGATAATGATAGCAATAGATTTAGATATGTTGGAACTTATGGAGTTGAATATGATACTGAAGATTTATTTTACATGCGTGCACGATATTATAAGCCTACGATAGGTAGATTCTTAACCGAAGACCCTGTTTGGAGTAATAATTTGTATCCGTATGCGGATAATAATCCGATTAGTAGGATTGATCCTAAAGGAACAAAATCTTTTCCTGCGTTATTTAAAGAAGAGAAATATAAAGATTCTAACGGTAATACAATATCTAGTATAGAGGCTTTTAGAATTCAGCATAGTGGTAAAGTAGAGAGTGAAATAATTTATGGCGAATCAAGAATTCCTATTATAGGATATAAACATCCTAATGATACGGATAAAAACTATCGATTTGTTCAGCTAAAAAACGGGAAACAAGTAGATATGATACATTTTTTTGTTGTTGGAAGAAGAGGTCATTTATTAGGTTTTGCTAAAGAAATACAGCAGTTTGTTATGGGGTCTAAAAGTGCTTTCAACCCTCAAGATGTTTATTCCAATGAACTAGGAATTCAGTTCTTCAAATCCTTTGATGATTTATTAAAAGATAATCCTGATAAAATATCAGAATATATATCAATTTATTTCAATCAATTTAACTAAATATGACTAAAAGAAAAACAATTAAATCAGCTATAATATTATTTTTATTAATAATATTATCAAGTTTATTTTATAATATAACCATTACTAAATCTCAAGAGCGTAGTATTAATTCTGCAAAAAAAATAGAAATTGGAATGACGTATTCTGAAGTTTTTTCTGTAATGAAAGATAAAAACGTCCCCTGTATAAAACCATTTAATTATTGCGATAATTTATTACTATATGATACTCACAATGATAGCTTTCCTTATATAGAAGTTACATTTGATAGGAGCCAAAAAGTCAAAGAAGTGTATATTCCTAAATTTTAAAAAAATGAAAATAAAAATTAAATATTTATTCCTTCTTATATGCATTTCAGCATATACTCAAGGAATAGTAGAAACAACTTATGAGTACGACAACCTAAACCGTTTGGTAAAGGTTGTTTTTACTGGAGAAAAAGAGAAAAACTATGTCTATGATGATTTAGGAAATAGAATAGTGCTAAATATTACAACTCTAAGTATTGATGCTGAAATCTTAAAAAACACTATCACAGTCTACCCCAACCCAACAGATAGTTTTTTAAACATTCAATTACCGCAAACTATTCTTGGTGAAAATATCTCTATTGTACTCTATGATATCAATGGAAAACAAATTAAAAAATCCGAAATAAAAGTAAAAGATAATTCTGCAATGATTAATGTAGAAAATTTATCAAAAGGAGTTTATCTCTTACATATTAAAAATGAAGATAAAAAATGGTCTCAACTTTTTATTAAGAAATAAATAATCATTTTGTCTGTTTGGAGACCAATCTAAGGCCTTAGTATTAAGTAATTAATTTTATTTTAAAATTCACTAAATTTAGATAAAAAAACTATTTTTGAAAAATGGTAAAACTATTTATAAAAGGAGTTTTTATTTTAGGGGTTATAGGAGTACTGCTTTTCTTCCTTTGGTCTAAATTATTGATAGTTTCATTAGTGCTTCTTATCGTTTTAGATACCATTACACTTAATAAAATTTATTTTTTCTTAAAAACTAATTTATCAAAAATAGTTCTATCGGTTATTAGGTATGTTTATATTATTATTCTACCAATTCTATTTACAGTTTTTATTAGAACCTTTTTCTTTGATGTTTATTATGTTCCCTCTAGTTCTATGGAAAGAACCTTATATCCTGGAGATTATGTGCTGATTAATAAATTTAGTTATGGAGTAAAACTTCCAAAGCATCTTAGAAATTTACCCGTTATTGGAAACTTATTTGATTCACCAGAAAATGAATATAATTTATATAGAATGTTAAACTCTTTTGCAAAATTTGAGAGAGAAAATATTGTAGTTTTTAAAGCAATAGATAATTCAGATAAATTTTTAATTAAAAGGATTATAGGTTTATCCGGAGACACTATACAAATTAAAAAAGCAAAAGTTTTTATTAACTCTAAAGAACTCAAACAAAATCAAAATTACACTTACAGCTACATTTATAATCAAGAAAATAATGTCACTATACATCAAAATTATTCTAATAAAGAATATGCAGCACTTTCAGATAACGAAAGAAAAAAACACAAAATAAACATAGAAGAAAAAACAAACTATAATTATTTCTTATTCCCTTTAAGTAAACAAGATGAATGGACAAGAGATAATTATGGAAAACTAATTATTCCAAAAAAAGGAATGAAAATTGAATTAACAGAAGAAAACATATCAATCTATAATGCTTCAACAACCAATTTTGAAAATACAGATTTATCAAAATTAACAGATACTACCTATATCTTTAAAAATAATTATTTTTTTATGATGGGAGATAATAGACACTATTCTATAGACTCAAGAAGTTTTGGTTTTGTTCCAGAAAGTTATATACAAGGAAAAATGATTAAAATATTTTCTTTTAATGATGACTAATTTTGAATTACTCTCTTTTTCAAAGTAAACAAAGGCAGATAAAACAAAATACCTATAATAGAAAAAACTAGTCCTCCAATAGTTCCTGCTCCTAAAGCAAACCAAAATACCTCATTTTGACCATCTTTTATAAATGGAATAAATCCTAGAATTGTTGAGATAATAGTAAGTGTAATTGGAAATATTTTTTGTTTAAAAGCTTCAATATATAATTCTAGATAATTTTCATTTGGCTTTTGTTTTCTTAGCTTATTAAAACCATTAATTATAAATATAGATGCATTTACAGTTATTCCACTTAATAAAACAAAACTAGCTAAACCACCTTGATCAAAATTAAAATCGAAAAGATAAAAAGTTAGAAAAACTCCGATAAAAGATATTGGTATTACACTTAAAATAATAAATGGCTGTTTTAGACTCTCAAATAAAATAGCACATATAAAATAAATAATTACTAAAACAAGCAACAATAAAAAAGTATAGTTATTATTTTTATCATCATTTAAAAACCAGTTATTTTGAGAACTTTCAAATTGATATCCTAAGGGCAATTTTAATTTAAGTTCTTCTAATTTTGTTTTTAAAAACTTTGCACCAAACTTTGCAGAACCTGTATATTGAAATTGAACCAATCGAATATATTCTTGATTTTCTTTATAAACACTTTCCTCTTCCCTTTCTTTGGATGTAACTGCTATATTTTTTAAAACAATAGGAGTATGCAAGCTATCTAAGGGCGTATTTTTTATTGCCCATAAATCAAAAGTTTTAGAATTATCAGATTCTAATCGAATTGGCATATATTTTCCTTTAATATTTATAGAAATATCAGATTGTTTAGAAAGTGTTAAAGATTTTAATTCATTATAGATTTTAGAAGGATCACTATTTCTTAACGCTATTTGCTCTTTATCTAAACTAAAAAGATATTCAAATGAAGGTTTTTTAGACCAATAAGAATTTTCTTTTATCAGAACTTTTTGAATTCTTGGGTGTTTTTCTAAAGCTGTTTTTAAAGTATCTGCCCAACTATTTAGATCATCATAATTATAACCTTTTGCTTTAACAGTGAAATTAACAGGGTCATTACTACCTCCACCTGAACTAAAGCCATTACCTACACCATATACATTCCAGTCTATACCACCAAGATCTAAAACTTTTCTTACTAATCGTGCTTTTAATATAAAAGGGAAAGAGGATTCTTTAAAGGCATCTTTAAAAGTAATTTCCATTCTAGCATTATCTCCACTATAAATAGTACTTGTGTATTGTTTAATCTCTATAAATTGTTGCAAGTAGTTTTCAATGGCTAAGTATGCTTCATTCATTTGATGCACAGTAGCTCCTTTTTCCATAGAAGCAGATACATATAGTTTTGTTTCTTCATTTCTATTGTAGTATGCATTTTCAAAAACATAATAATTAAAAAGACGAAAACTTCCTCCTAAATATCTGTCTAAATGTGGTCGAATATTCTCTCTATACCATCCATTCCCTAACGTATTGTTGTATGCTTTTTCAAAGAATGTAGTATTCGTTTCTATTTTCTGAGGCAACATAAAAAAAGGAATTCCGAATATTAGAATAATAAAAATAAGAGCTATTTTTTTAAATCTCAATAAAACTTTTAGGAGCTTTTGATATGAAGTATAAAACTTTTCTTCAAATTTTAATTTCCATTTATTAGTGATTGTAGGTTTTAAAGGGATTTTTTCTAATAAAGCAGGTATTAAAAACAAGGCAACAAAAAGCGAAACACTCAAGTTAATAATAATAACAAGTGCAAAATCAATAAGATTTACCTTATAAGCATCATCTAAAAAATAAATAATTGAAAGTGCACCTACTGTTGTTAAAGTAGATGCTAAAATTGGTACAAATGCATTTCTATTTCCTTGTTTTTTAATATGATCAATCATCACAATACTATTGTCTATAATTAAACCGAGAGAAATAGTTATTCCCGCTAAAGAATATAATTGAATTTCTACTTTAAATAGATAATACAGTAAAAAGGCAATGCCTAAGTTAGCTACCAAACTAATTACAGTAATTAATAAATATTTAAAACTCTTACTTGTAAGTAGTATAAATAAAAGTAAAATTAGAACTGTATAAGAAGATCTTTCATAAATTTTATTTAATTCTGTTTCTAAATATTCAGTTGCATTATAAGTTTCAATAATTGAATATCCATTTGGAAGTAAAGTTTGTATTTCTTGCAGTTTTTCACTTACCCTTTTTACCAACACAATTGTATTTGCATTTTTATTAGCGTAAATAGATAAAGTTATAGCATTTTTACCACTTACCCTGTAATAACTTTGGGTCTCTTGCTCTTGCTCTAAAATTTTTGCAATATCATCTAAATAAATAATTCTTTCTCCAACCTTTTTTATAGGAATATGCCAGTTTAATTCATTATTCGTGTTAATAGATAAAGTAATATATTCTTTTTTGTAGAAAATAGCCCCTAAACTTTGTTTAGTAAATTGTTGTTGCAAAGAAGTAATAATATCTTGTTTATTTATAGAAAGTTGCTTTAGTAATTGAAAATTATAATTAATAATAAATTCTTTAGGAGTTGCACCATATACTTGAGTTTTATCTACGCCCTGTATTGCACCAATAATTGGTTCTATTTGGTTTTTTACCGTTTCTTGAATTGCAAATGGACTTTGTTTAGCATTAATGCTAAAAGACAAAAAAGCGCGCTCATTCTCTTTATTAGGTTTATTTACGCTTAAAGTTGGATAACTAACTTTTTCTGGAAGTTTTTTATAAAGCTGTCTAATAATGGTTGCAATTTCAAAACGTACAAAGTCTATGTTTGTATATCTATTAAACTCTAAAGTTATATTACCATTTCCTTTAGAAGATTTAGAGTTAATTTTGGTTAACCCTTTTACAACACTAAAACCACCTTCTAAAATATTTGTTACTTCCCTTTCTGTTGCATAGGCAGATGCATTTGCCCAATTGTAACTTATATTTAAGGAAGGTAATGACTCACTTGGATTTAATCTAATTGATAATTTAGGAAGTAATAGAAAACCTAAAAAGCTTAAAATTAAGTAAGCAATAAAAATTTTAAAATAGGAGTTTTTTTTTGAATTCAACTTTTTAGTTTTAATAATACAAAATAAGGTTAAAAATTTAAATTTTAGGTAAAAAATTTTATTAGAATAATTTAAAATGGTCAAACATTACTATAAATAATGTTTTTCTATTCTTTTATAATTTGTAGATTTAGAGGGTGTTTTTTTTTTATAATTTTATTGTAATATTAATCTTACCTAAAGTTAGGTAATTAAAAATTTATTTTATTATGAAGAAAAATTTTTTAAAAGTCTTAATGGTCTTTAGTGCAGTTTTAACTATAACTTTATCATTATCTACAATGCAAAATGTAGAAGCATATCCTGGAATAGGAGGCACGTTATCAGCAAGTTGTGGTCAATGGGTTTGTACCGGTAGTTGCGCAGGTGGCGGAGGTGTGTCCGTAGAATTAACTAAACATGGAGGTATAGAAGCTACGGTTGGTGGGAGTAGTTCAGGTGAGGAATATACTTGGACATCTGGCACAGAAAAAAGCTGTGGAGATAATTGGGAATACTGTTCTTGGACTGGTTGTAGACTAGGGGCTTAAATTATCTTATAAATAAGGTGGTTACTAAATTTATTAATCATCTTATTTATTATTAATATCTCCTTTTGTTCAATCAAATAAAACCTCTATAGCAATAAAATTTTTTTAAAAAAAATCTAGAGTTCAAAAATCTCTTTTCTGTATGCAAAAAATAGTTCAAAAATGGTTGTTTTTATTAATAATTGTAATTTCTTGTTCAAAAGAAAAAACCAATCGACCTAACATAGATCCACCTAAAATAAATAAAAATGAACTTGTAAATTATAATAAAAACAGTCAAATTGTTAAAATTAAATTAGATCCAAAGAAATCGAAAGATTTAATTGATTTTAACAAATATTTTAAATTAGAAAAAATTATAAATTTAGATAACAAAGCAGTTGTTGGAACAATTGATAAAATTCAATTTACTAATAATAAAATTATTATTTTTGATAGAAAAAATACAGAGCAACTTTATTGTTATGATTTATATGGGAACTTAATATGGGAATTTAAAAATAAAGGTGGAGGACCAAATGAATATGTAAGACTTAAAGATTTTGATATAGACACTAAACAAAAAACTGTTGATATTTGGGACAGTAGAGGTCTAAAAGTATTAAAAATTGATATCGAAACAGGAAATTTAAAAGGAACAGAAAAAGTCCATACTTTTGGTCAAGAAATGGTAACATATAAAAATATTAAATATTTTTATAATATAGGAGGTGGATTTTCAGATTCGTTGTGTTTTAAGTTAATTGGTGTAAATAATCAAAATCAAGTTGTTAGTAGATTATTACCCTATGAAAAAATAGATTTTACTAAAAACTCATACTCAATAAGAAGTTTAAATTCTAGTTTTAATAAGAACTCTTTAATGTTCAGCGAAATTTTAAATGACACAATTTATGAATTGAAAAATGACGAGTTAAAAGCTAGTTATTTAGTAGATTTCTCAAATTATGGAGTAAATGTTAAAGAAATAAAAAATGATAAGTTCATAGAAAATTCACCTATATTAAAAAATAAAATAATTAATTTCTCAGATAAAATAGTTTTTAATGATGATTACTTAATATTTAACTATCCTTTTAAAAGTAATTCAGATAGATATGAAACTTTTAGAACAGTTTTGTATAACAGAGTTTCTAGAGAAATCATTCATTTCAGAAGAATTATTAATTCTCCCTTAACTTTGACAAAATCTGAACAAATTATTTTTGAAAATTTTGATTCTAATGATAACTTGGTTCAAATTATAGATCCAATGATTTTTAATGAGGCAAGGCAACGAATAAAGAATGGAGTTGTTAGTGAAGAAGACATTAAATTGTTTAAAAATAAAAAACCAGAATTATATAATTTAATAACTAATTCTAATGAATATTCTAATCCCATACTAGCATTTTATAAACTTAAATAAAATGAACCGTAAAAAATTACTAATATTTTTATTTTTCATATTACCTTTATTATTTTTTATATACAAAACAAATGTTTTGAAAGTTAAAATACCAGAAGAATTAAAAGAATTAGTTAAATACACAACAGAAATAGAAAAAAAAACAAATGGCTCAACTTTCTCCAATTCAAAAATTGAAGATTTTAATGGAAATTTTTTAAGTTTAATTGATATTAATCAAATGAATAAAAAACTTTTCTTTTATTATAATAAAGAATTACATTGTAAACAATGCGTTGACCAGACTATACGGATTTTAAAGGAAGAGTTATCAAAAGAACAATTAAATAATCAATTAGTAATTTTAATTAAATTTACTTCTAAAAAAGAATTTAATAACTTCAAAAGACTAAATTTACTTCAAAATATTACGGTTTTTAAAATGGATAATGAAAAAATAAATCTTCCAATTGGAGATACTGGTTTGCCATTTTTTTTAAAATTAGATGAAAATTTAAAAGTACAAAATTCACATATAGTAATACAAGAGTTACCAGAACTAACTAAGAAGTATATAGCAGATTTTTAGTTTTGGCTAAATATGTACTTCTCGCAATTTTTCACTTATTCTTTTTGCCAACACAATTGTATTTGCGTTTTTAGTAGCATAAATAGATAAATTAATAGCATTCTTACCATTTACCCTATAATAACTTTGTGTTTCTTGTTTTTGTTCTAAAATTTTTGCAATATCATCTAAATAAATAATTCTTTCTTCTACCTTTTTTATTGGAATATGGCAATTTAGTTCATTACTTGTTTTGATAGATAAAGTAATATATTCTTTTTTATAAAAAATGGATCCTAAACTTTCTTTAGTAAATTGTTGTTGTAAAGTAGTAATAATGTCTTGCTTATTTATAGACAGTTGCTTTAGTAATTGAAAATTATAATTAATAATAAATTCCTTTGAAGTTGAGCCAAATTCTTGAGTTTTATCTACGCCCTGTATTGCACCAATAATTGGTTCTATTTGGTTTTTTACCGTTTCCTGAATTGCAAATGGACTTTGTTTTGCATTAATGCTAAAAGACAAAAAAGCACTTTCATTCTCGTTATTGGGTTTATTTACACTTATAATTGGATAACTAACTTTTTCTGGAAGTTTTTTATAAAGCTGTCTAATAATGGTTGCAATTTCAAAACGTACAAGGTCTACATTTGTATATTTACTAAATTCTAAAGTTATATTACCATTTCCTGTAGAAGATTTAGAGTTAATTTTGGTTAACCCTTTAACAACACTAAAACCACCTTCTAAAATATTTGTTACCTCCCTTTCTGTAGTATATGCTGATGCCTTTACCCAATTGTAACTTACGTTTAAAGAAGGTAATGACTCGCTTGGATTTAATCTAATTGATAATTTAGGAAGTAATAGAAACCCTAAAAAGCTTAAAATTAAGAAAGTAATAGAAATTTTAAAATAAGAGTTTTTTTTGAGCTCAAATAACTATTTTTAGTAAAAAAATTAAAAAATAGATACCAATTTACAAAATAACATAGCAAGTCAAACTAAATTCTATTAACAAATTACAACATAAAGGTAAAACCTTATTTTTAATAAGGCTTAGCATTTAAAACTGCAAGCCTAAAAATTAGTCAATATAAATTTATATTACATTTATATTTTAATAATTATACCCCATTAGTTAATGAGGTATAGCAATGTTTAACCGTATAAATTTAATTGAAATGAAAAAAAAAATCTTTTTGCTTGCGTTCTTAGCTGTAGTTATGCTGAGTGCATCATCATCAACAGTTGAGAATTCAATCGCTCAAGAACCATCTCCTACAATAGAATCTAAAGGATATTTTCTGTGGTGGGGAGGGTTTGATTGTATGGGGCTAGGCGATATTCGCTGTTATTATCCAAATCCAGTAATTACAGAAGCTCCTTAATAATTTAAAACTATATATGATGAAAAAAATGAAAAAAAAATTAATTATCTTAAGTTTTTTGTGTTCTATAATTTTTAGCTTCTCAAAAACAGAAGAGGCTAACGCTGAATGGTCAAATGGTGGTATGCGTTATGATCCAGAACAAGGAACCTCTTGGTTTGAATGTTTAGGTACAGGAATTACAATTTGTTTCTATCCAGACCCAGTAATTACAGAAGCTCCCTAAAAAGAGAATTAAAACAAATAGTCCTTTTTTCAAAAAGGACTATTTTTATATCTATGTACAATGAAAAAATTAAATTTTATTCTAATTCTAATTCTAATTTTTAGTGCTTGTAATACCTCTAAGAAAAGTGATTCCAAAGAATTGATCAATAATCTTAATTTAAAAATTATTGATTCAATAATAATAAGCAAACCGAATATTTTTTTCCAAGATAGAATCGGAGATAATTTACTCTTAACCAACTATGTGAATTCAGAAATTCATATTTTTAATATTAGAAAACATATTCTTAGTAGTTTTACAAAACAAGGAAGCGCATTCGATGAATATCGTCGTACTATAAGAGGTAATTTGAAATTTTTGAATGACTCTGTATTGGGAGTTGGTAATATTAAAGGGATAAAAAAATATAATTTTCAAGGTGATTTCCTCGGGAATATAAGTATTAATAATAAAAATACTTTTGCTCCTCTTGTAAATTTTAAACTGTATAAAAATCTATTAACTTGTCTTCGCACATTTCAGGGTGATCCTTCAAAAAAGAAATTCTATGAGAATAAGCAGCAAGTCTTATTAACTAAAGATTTGAATACTTCTGAAGAAAATAGCTATGCAAATTTTCCAACAAATGAAAGTGACTTATCTAACAAAACTCACTACTATAACTATATTTATGATTTTTATTCTACTGCAAATGATAGTATTTATTCTTTTGTAAATTCTAACGATGCAAATATTTTTGATTATAATGTTTTAAGTGGTCAATTAATATCACACAAGAAATTGGATTTAGATAAATATAATCCGTTATCAATCGAATTTGGTAAACTTCCTAGTAACCAAGAACGGTTCACAAATCTCTTTATTGGCGGAGCTATAAGGGGTTATTTCAGAAAAGATAACAAAGAAATAATTCTTTACAGTGAAGGATTAAATAAAGAAGATGTAATATCTTTTTACAAAGAGAACAGCTCTTATGATGTGCCAGATCCAATCTATTGGATTTCTGTTTTGGATAAAAGAAAAAAGACTACAAATGATTTTAAAATTCCTAAGAAAATAGGGAGTTTAGTTCATATGATATCAAATGATAAATTAATGTTTAGAAAAAATAAAAATTATCTAGATGAACAAAAAGGTATTACGACATTTTATTACGTTCAAGTTATTTATAATTAGTACTTTTGTTATATTGCTACTATCTTGTACTAACAATAGTTTAGAAGAAAAGATCATAGATATTATGGAATCAGAGTTAAGTAGCATAAAAAACTATGATAATAACAAAATAATTATAATTTTATCTGATAAAAATTGTTACAGTTGTTTTTATAATTATGAGAATATTGAGGCAGATAAGTATGTAGCATTTTATTATTCTGATAACCCATTATTTTTGAAAAAAATAAAAAAAATAAATAATAAAATTAAATGGAATCCCATTAAAAATAAAAATGTTTTAGATTTACTTTTTAAATTTAATAATCATTCTTTCGGGCCATATAATTTTATTTTTGAAAAAAATAAAATAAAATTTATTAATACTATAAACTAAAGTAAATAATATTTGCTTTTATTCATTATATTCATAATATGCGATTTTACTTATTATTACTTATTTTTTTTTTAAATTCTTGTGTTAATCAAAGTGAAAAAAAAATAATTGATGGTAATGAATCTAAAGTAGTGATTAATGATGCTACAGTCGATGTTGCAGTATCTACAATCTCCATGCATCATTTTATGTCGAAACTACTTTTGAATGGTAAGATAGTTACCAATCAAAAGAATGATTTATTTTTTCGAATAAATGAAAAAATAACTAAACTCAATATAGAGAATGGTCAAAAAATTAATAAAAACCAAAAACTAGCTTCATTAGAAAATAGTTTATTAAGAAACAATGTTGAAAAAGCAAAAATAGAATTAAGAAAAGTTGAAAATAAATTATCAGAAGAAAAAATAAATTATGGTCAAGAAAACATTACACTAGATATTATTAATAAATTAAAAATTAAAAATGGTTTTTTAGAAGCTATAAATAAACTAGAAAGAGCCCAAATAGAATATGAGCAAACAATATTAAAAGCTCCATTTTCTGGTGTTATTGCTAATTTAGAAAAAAAAGAAGGTGATTTTATAACAACATCTGATGTACTTTGTACTTTAATTAACCCAGATAATTTAGAGGTTTCCTTTTCAGTTTTAGAGAATGAATTTCAGTTCGTTTTTAAAGGACAAGACGTGGAGATACACTCTTTTGTAAATAAAGGGGAATTTTTAAAAGGCACCATAACTGAAATAAATCCGTTGGTTGATAAAAATGGTTTAATTAAAATTAAAGCCAAAGTTTTAAGTAAAAAAACCAATTTATTAGATGGTATGAATGTTAAAATTTTTATCAATAAGTCTTTAAAAGATGTTATTGTGATACCAAAAGAAGCATTGGTTTTACGATCAAATAGGCAAGTTGTTTTTACCCTAGAAAAAGGATTGGCAAAATGGAATTATGTAGAAGTGGCTGGAGAAAATAATAATAGTTATGCAATTAAAAAAGGCTTAAAAGTTTCGGACACTATTATAGTTTCAGATAATTTAAATTTATCTCACGATGCAAAAGTTAATACTACTTTTATTGATAAAGAAATAAATATAAAATAAATAGAAACTATGGTAAAGTTTCTAATAAATAGACCCATTGCCGTTTTTATGGCTACTCTAGCCTTTTTATTATTAGGTGTTGTTTCTTCATCAAGAATTCCAACTTCTTTAATGCCTAATATTCCAATACCAGAAATTACAGTTCAAGTTAGTTATCCTAACAATACTACTCGAGAATTAGAAACAAACTTAATAAGACCGCTAAGAAATCAGCTACTTCAAGTCGGTAACTTAAAAGATATTACTTCAGAAACAAGAGATGGTTTTGCAACCCTAAAGTTAGTGTTTGAATATGGTACAAACACTAATTTAGCTTTTATTGAGGTTAATGAAAAAGTAGATGCTTCATTAAATTATTTGCCTAGAGATTTAGAAAGACCTAAAGTTATAAAAGCTTCTGCCACAGATATTCCTATTGTTAACTTAACAGTCTCATTAAAAGAAAATTTTTCTAAAGAAAAATTTTTAGAATTAAGTGATTTTACAGAAACTGTTTTAAAAAAAAGAATAGAGCAATTACCAGATATTGCTCTTGCAGATATTAGTGGTTTAACAAAACCAGAAATTTCAGTTACTCCTAATACTCAAAAGTTACAAAGTTTAGGAATTGGCACAAATGAGTTAATTAATGAAATTAAACAAAATAACTTTGAACTAGGAAATTTATTGGTACAAAATGGAATTTATCAATACAATTTCAAGTTTGCAAATCCACTTAAGAATAAAAAAGATATTGAAGCAATTTATTTAAATATTAATGATAGATTATTTCAATTAAAAGAATTAGCTATAGTTAATTTAGTTCCAGAAAAAGATAAGGGATTAATTTATTTAAATGGAAAAAGAGCAATTGTTTTATCGATTATTAAACAAGCTGATGCAAGAGTTTATGAGCTAAAAGATGCCTTAGAAAAAGTAACAAGTTCTTTTAATGAAGATTATCCTGACTTAGAATTTTCAACAAATCAAGATCAAACTAAATTGCTAAAACTTTCTATTGATAATTTAAAATCGAGTTTATGGATAGGAAGCCTTTTGGCAATTATGATTATGTTTTTCTTTTTAAAAGATGTGAAATCTCCTTTAATAATTGCAGTAAGTATTCCGATATCATTAGTAATTAGTGTTTTATTTATGTATTTATTTGGCTTGTCTATAAATATTATTTCACTTTCTGGTTTAATATTAGGTGTAGGAATGATGATAGACAACGCTATTATTGTAATCGACAACATAACACAAAAATTAGAAGCTGGAGAAAATTTAATAAATGCTTGTGTAAAAGGAACCAATGAAATTATAACACCTTTAATAAGTTCTGTTTTAACAACTTGTTCTGTTTTTTTACCATTACTTTTTTTAAGTGGTATTACAGGTGCATTATTCTATGACCAGGCATTGGCAGTTGCTATTGGTTTATTTTCTTCTTTACTAGTATCTATACTACTAATACCTGTAATCTATAAACAGTTAAAAAATAAAAACTTTAAAATAGAAAAATGGTTACAATTTAATGTGAAAACTCAGCAAATTGAAAATTGGTACGAGAAAGGATACCATTTCTTTTTTAAAAGGAAACTAATTGTTTTTTCTATTTCGATAATAAGTATTTTACTAGCAGTAATTTTATTTTTAACAATGCCCTATTCACAATTACCAAATACAAATCAAAATGAGGTAATCTTGTCTGTAGATTGGAACGAGAATATTAATGTTGATGAAAACCAAAATAGAATACAAACTTTATTTGAAAATGAGAAAACACTGAAAACGGTTTTTTCTAAAGTTGGAGAGCAACAATTCTTATTAGAAAGAGATAATAGCAAGAGTTTTTCTGAAGCATCTATATACCTACAAACAAAAACGGTAAATGAAATTGAAAATTTAAAAAAAGAACTTAAAGTAAAACTTTTAAGGAGTTATCCAAATGCAACAATTTCATTAGCTGCTCCAAAAAATATATTTCAATATTTATTTGGAAATGAGAAAGAAGAGTTAATCGCGCAAATATCTTCAAGAGGATCTCTAGAGGTGCCAACTGAAAATAAGGTGCAAGATATACAAGAACTATTTAATGGCTATACAAACTCTGAAATACCCTTAAAACAAACAGCATTTATAGAAGTACTTCAGGAAAATGTTTTACTATATGATGTTTCTTATGATGATTTAGTAAATGAACTAAAAACCACTTTTAATCAAAACTTTATAGATAATCTAAAAACTGCTCAAAAGTTTATTCCTATTAAATTAAATTATGAAAATGAAGCTTTCGATAAAATGATTTCTGAATTATTCGTAAAAAATAAAAATAAAGAATTAATAGCTGTTAGAAATTTAATTAGAATATGCCCTTCCAAGCAATACAAATCAATTACAGCTAACAGAGCTGGTGAGTATTTAGCTTTTAATATTAAAACTCAAAAAAAACCTGAGAAGAAAATTGAAGAAATACAAAGCATATTTCAAAATCAAAGTAATTTTAATGTTAATTTTAGTGGCAGTTTTTTTGATGTACAAGAATTAGGTAATCAGTTATTAGTAGTAATCTTAGTAGCGGTATTATTACTTTATTTTATTATGGCAGCTCAATTTGAGTCTTTGTGGCAACCTATCATTATTTTATTGGAAATACCAATAGACATTGGTGGTGCATTGTTATTACTTTGGTTGTTTGGAGGAACAATAAATGTGATGGCTGCAATAGGTATAGTGGTAATGAGTGGAGTAATTATAAATGATAGTATTTTGAAACTACACACCATAAATATGCTTAGAAAAGAAGGAAAAACTATTGAAGAAGCAATTAAATTAGGAGGTAAATTACGTTTAAAACCTATTTTAATGACTTCTTTAACTACAATTTTAGCATTACTGCCTTTTCTATTTATGGATGGCTTAGGAGCTAAATTACAAAGACCACTAGCATTAACGGTTATAGGAGGAATGATTATTGGAACTTTTATAAGTTTGTATTTTATACCTTTAATGTATTCTTTATTAAGTAAAAAAGAAAGCTAATGAAAAACATATTGAAATATATAATATTTAGTTTTTTACTATTTGTTTCTAATAATTTACGGTCACAAAAAAAATGGACTTTGGAGGACTGTATAAATTATGCCAAGGAAAATAATGTTGAAGTGATTAAGCAAAAAATAAGATCAGAAATTGTAAATAGTGATATTAAAATCTCTCAAGGAAATTATCTGCCAGACGCAAACTTTAATGCCTCTCAAAATTTATCTTTAGGAAACTCTTTTAACGTTTCAACTAATGTAGGGCAAAGAGAAAGTAGTTCTAATAGTTTTAGTTTATCTTCTTCTCTACCTATATTTAATGGTTTTTCTAATAGATATAAACTAGAAAAATCTAGACTAGAAAAAGAAAAATCTGAAGCTGAAATTGAAAGAATTAGATTTGATTTAAGTTTAAATATTACTAATAAATTTTTACAAGTTTTATTTAATAAAGAAATTTTAAAACTTACAAATCAACAATTTAATATTAGTAAACAGAATTACAACCGTTTAAAAAAACTATATAGTAAAGCTCTAACAGGAAAAAGAGAACTTTTAGAAATAGAGGCTTTATTTTCATTTGATCAAAAAGAAAATTTAGTAGCAGAAAATAATGTTCAAAATAGTCTAATTGAACTTCAAGAATTATTAGGAATAACAGAAATTAAAAACTTCGAAATAGCAGAAGTTTTAGTAGAGAATTTTATATCTAAAAATTTTGAATTTAATGATGAAATATTAGATCGGAACCCAATAATTGTTTCCTCTAAATTAGATTTAGCATTAAGAAATAAGGATATTAAATTATCTAAAGCTAGCTTTTTTCCAAGAATAAATTTAAACTATTCATATAGTAGTAATTACTTTCATATTCTAGGCCAGGAAGATTTAGTCTTTAACCAGATAACAAATCAAAATGAGCCTAATGGATTTTGGGTACAATTAAATAATAACAGAACCCATTATATCGGTTTATCTGCAGTTTTCCCAATTTTTAATCGTTTTGCAACAAAAGAAAATAGCAAAAAAGCTAAGGAAGAATTAAAAATTTCTGAGGTGGAATTTGAGAGTAGTAAGCAAATATTAAGAAACAAAATTAAAATGGCTTCAAATGATGTTAAAACTGCTGAAAGTAGCTTAAGCTCTAGTAAAATTGCATATACAACCCAAAATGAAGCTTTTAAAATTATTCAAAAGCAATATTTATTAGGTAATATTAACAATTATGAATTTTTAGAAAGTAAAGCGAAATTAAACAGAAATAACTCAGATTATATTAAAGCAAAATATGAGTATTTTTTTAAAGTAAAAATTTTAAACTATTATTTTTTCAAATAAAACCTTTTTCTCTTGCTATTGCAATTAAATCTTTGTCATCAAGATTAGAAACATTAAAAATACTTTTTAAATTTCTTTTTCTTTTTTCTACTCCAGCAATCGATAGAGGTAAAATTTCTGGAAGATCTTTTGTTTTAGTTCCAATAGAAATTTCGTATAACAATCTTCTATCAATTTTATCTAAAAGAAGATCGTTTAACATTTCATTTCTAATCGTCTGAGAAACGGAACTACTGTAGTAAGGAGGGTTTTCAAGAACTAAAGTTATGGCGTTAACTAGTTCATTTGCAGTAATATCATTTTTGATTAATAACCCATCAGGATTCAAGCTTTTCAGTAAACTATAAATTCTATAATTATCATTATGAGTAGTTGAAATAATAATTTTTGCTTCTGGTAGTAACTCATTTATTTTTAGACCTAAATCTTCTCCAGAAAGTATTTTTCTGTCTGAAGAAGGTGGTAATTTAATATCTAAAAAAATTAGCTGATATTTTAATATTCTATTTGAAGATTCTTTAATTTTTGCAAAAGCATCATCACAATTATGTGCTAAACTTATTTTAAAGACTAAATTAGAATTTCCTTTTTCTACTAAATTTAGTGCATTAATATATGCATCACAAATTAGAGGGTGATCATCTATTAATAATACTGAACATTTTTCTCTTTCCATTTTTCTTAGCTTATAGGTAATACTATTACAATCTCTACTCCCTTATTTAAAGACGACGAAATTTCAAAAATACCATTCAATTTTTGTACTCTAGATTTAATATTTTTAAGACCTATTCCATTTCTTTTTTTCTTAACATTAAATCCAATACCATCATCAGATAAAGATAAAACTAAATTGTTGTTTTTCAAACTAAACTTAATTGAAACTAAGGTTGCATTTGCATATTTCATTATATTTTGGATTACCTCTTGTATAATTCTGTATAAATTAACTTTAACTACCCCATCTATTTTATACCAATTGATATTTTCATCAAAATAAATAGTGTATTTAAAATTCCCTATTT
Organism: Polaribacter sp. Hel_I_88; assembly: GCF_000687935.1. NCBI lineage: Bacteria > Pseudomonadati > Bacteroidota > Flavobacteriia > Flavobacteriales > Flavobacteriaceae > Polaribacter > Polaribacter sp. Hel_I_88. The sequence goes on from NZ_JHZZ01000001.1 coordinate 1,580,486, forward strand.
TACTTTTATCTATTACTAGTTGTTTAATAATAAATGTGAAATTTATCTCAGCGTTATCAAAATTATCACTTAATTTATGAGAAACATCTCTAATTTCTTTCTCTACATTTTGAAGCTCATCTAAAAAAAGTTGGTACTGTTTTTTGTTCTTTTCATTAGAATTAATTTCTATAAACCCTAAACCAACCCTAGCACCAAAAAGTCTCCCAAGAATTCCATCATGCAATTCTTCCGAAATTCTATTACGCTCTTTTACTTTCTCCTCTTCCAGTTTAGACTGTTGTTTTAAGGTTAATAAATAAATTTGTTCGTTTGATTTTTGTTGCTCAGTTTCTAGTAATAGTTTTTCGTTTTTCGCCTTCTGAACTCTCAAAAAGTAGAATAATATTATAATTAAAATTATACTTAAAGAAATTATGGTTATCCAAATTTTCTGTTGAGATAATCTTTCTGTTTCTTCAATATACTCATCTGTATCATAAGATATTCTGGCAAATTTATTTTGATAGTTCCTTTCTAAAATTGATAAGCTATCTGAATGAGATATATAGTCTTCTAAATAATATTTTGATTTCTTTATGTCTAATGAAGCTAATAGTTTGAGAGAAGCTAGGTAATCTCTACTATTTTTAACATCCTTTGCTATTTTATTTGCTTCGGAAGCATATTTTTTAGCTTTTAAAGTATCATTTAAAAATTTATAGTATTTCGTTAAATGAATTTTACTTGTTAAAACGCCTTCTTTATTTTTTAAACTATCTCTTATAAATAGAGCTCTATAAAAGTCCTGTTTTATACCTAAAGTGTCTTTATTTAATAATTTGCAATATGCATAGTTGTCAAGAACTCTTGCATAATCTCGTGGGTTGCTTTTTTTAAAACCCATATCTAAGTCTTTCTTAAAAAACTCTAATGCTTTTTTATAATTTCTTTTTTCAAGGTAGATTAATCCAATATTATTGTTTAAATTTATTTTGTTTTTATCATTAGACAAGGAGGAATATTCTAAAGCTTTCTCGTAATAAAAAAGTGACTTATCATAGAATTTAAGGTCAGATTGAACTACAGCTAAAGATGTATAAGAATTTAATAAATCATTGTACTTATTAAGTTCCTTAAAAATTTTTATTGCTTTAATTTGATTTTGTTCACTACCTATATAATCTGAAAATCTACCTTTTATAAAAGCTTTTCCAACTAACATTTTACCAATATAATATTTTTGGCTTTTGAAATATTTTTCTGCTTCATTAAAATGATAATATGCCTTTTCATAACTTTCAGTTCTAACAAAATAAGTAGCATAGTTCCAGTGTGCATCTCCTAAAGAAAATGAATCTTTTACTTTTAAAGCTAGTTCTATAACTTTTTTATTTCTCTTTTTGAATAATAATGTATCTTTTACTTTTAAAGTTTGATATGCAATATCACTTAACTTTTTAAGAGCTGAAGAATCAATTGTATTAGATAAAATATAATTATAGCTTTTATCTAAATATTGTCTCCTTTTATATATAGAGATATTAAAGTTTTTTGAATTTCTAATCCAAGTAGAAATACTATCATTTTTAATTTTTAAACTTATATTTTCTTTTTTAAAAAGGTTACATGAAGTAACCGTAATTAGATATAGAAATAAAAATATGTATTTAAAAGGTTGTTTTTTTTGCAATTTTAGTTTTATCCCAAATATAAAAAAAACCTTTAACATTAAGTTAAAGGTTTTTTTAAATTAGTCTTTACCTCCATCAGGGTCTACTTTATCTTCACCAGTATCTGCTAAGGTATTTTCTATATTAATATTTGAATCATCGTCTTCCAGATCTGTACAAGAAGTAAGAGAGATTGAAAAAATTGCTAATAGTAATAGTTTTTTTAATAATTTCATAATGCAAAAATTTTAAGATTAAACAATAGTGTCTTTAAGCTGGATTTTTTACAGCTCATTTAAAATTGTGCACAATGAAAAGCGTGTGTTATTTTTTTTCACGCCCCTGAATTCATTTATAAAATTAGGGAACTATTAAGAATTATATGTGTAATTACACATACGTTTAGTGAAAGTCATACATCTACGAGTGAAAAGATTATTTTATATGGTGAGGTTTAATTTGAGGTAATTACATTTTTGTAATACAAGTCATTAATAATATCAATATTATATTTAAATGTTTTTGTAAATGGTAATTTATATTGATTATTACTTAGAGTACACATTGATTTTCCGTAATGAATTCTAGAAATAAAATTACTATTAATTATATAACTTTTATGAATTCTTAAAAAGTTAGTAGGTAGGCATTCTTCAAACGTTTTTAAGGTTTTATAGGCACCAATGATAGTTCCATCTGACATATGAAAATCAGTTGTATTATTATCAGCTTTTAAAAAAAGAATATCATCTATACACAGGTATCTATAATCTTTGTTAGATTTTAAACAAATAGTTTTATTAATATGTACTGTTTGTTTTTTTTTGAACTTCAGAATACATTTCCTGATACTCAATTCGTTTAAAGGTTTTAGAATAAAATCACAAAAGTCATAATTGTAAGCTTTGTAAGCACTTTCTTTTTTTGAAGATAAGCCGATAAAATTAAGTTTAGAATTATAAGAATTTTTAACATCCAATAAGAATTCAGGTATATTAAATTTATTTGAATCCATATTAAAAAAAATTAGGTTGAAATTATTTTTTAAAATTAAATTTAATGCAGTTTCCTCTACTTCTGTTGTGTAAGTGAAATTTATATCTATAAATTCATTTTCTAAAGCTGAAATTTTTTCAATCTCTTTTTTATCATTTTCAATAATTAAACAATTAGTCATAACTAGTTTTATTGAAAATTAAAGGAACTTTACAAAACTCAAGTAAGGAAATAGTTCACAAAGAATAAGGTTATTACTATAAAAATTAAATATTGCAGAATAGTATCAAATTTCATATCGAACTTTAGAAGTATTATAATACAAAAAAAATTTAATTATGCTTAACCTTTTTATTATTCTAATTTTTCTATTCATTATTACTTTTCTAAAAAAAGGAACTCCAACCTTAAATGCCAACTGGAATAACCTTTTGGATAATTTTGAATATTCAACACAGGATTTTTATAAATTATTAGCAATAGAGTTAGAATCTAACGGAATAAAAGAAATTAAAATTGAAGAAAAGTCTATCAGTATAGGGAATGCTCTTGGTGTAAAACGTTTATATTTAAGAGTAAAGTGGAAAAATTACACATATGATTGCTGTATGGCGCCCTTCGGAAATGGCACTTTTATTTCTTGGTGGATGTTTACTGAAAAAACAGGAATGGAATTATTGCTTTCTAAAATTCCTTTTATTGGCAACTACTTTGTAAGAGCTTTTTTTCCTATAACCTATTATTCAATGGATAGTGCCAGTATGTTCCGAACTTATGCCCAAGCATCTGTTTTAAAAGTAATTGATGGTATTACACAAAATAAAGGAGTTCGTGCATTATCTGAGGCAGAAAAAAAGCCAATATTAAATGATATTTTCAATAGGTAATTTATATGCAATTTTCTGCACAAGAAAAGGCAACCTTACATTTCTACCAATGGGAATACAGAAATCGTGGGTATTATCATTTTGATACGCCTGTTAATATTGAAGCACCATATATTCCATTTTACCACAAATCCTTTTCTGATGCATCAACAACAGATGATGGAATAGCTCCTTCATTTTTTAAAGGTATTCAAAACCTTTTTCTACCAACCAAAGAAATTAAAGAGTCTGACGAAGAAGAAGTTGTTTTAAAGCCTAATTTTTTAGTTTTTTCAGAAAAGCCAATACTAGTTGGTTTCTCAATTTCCTTCCCAAAAAAAACTGAAATATTACCAAGTAGAAATATAGAATTTTTAAATATATTATCTTTTTCTGAAGATATAATTTCTTTTGAAATTATTGGAACTAGAGAAGATTTTACGATTCAATTTTTAAGTAGTGAGCTAGATTCAGAACGAATAAAATCTCATTTAAAAGCATATTTTCCAACAGTTATAGTTAAACAAATTTCTTTAGACGGTTTTAATTTTGATAAAGATAAAGAAGTTGCCATCGCAGACTTTGGTTTAAATGATGAGTTTATGCGTCCCATAAAACAAACAGATTCTTTTGGAATAGACTCTTTGACTTCCCTTTTTGCAACAATGGATAGTTTACAAACAAATGATATCGTTGTTTTTCAACTTCTTTTTAAAGGTATTACATCACCTTTAGCAAAAGAGATTCCTTATGCTGTTTCTGATGGTGCTGGAGGTTCTTTTTTTGCTGATGCCCCGGAAATGGTTTATTGCGCTCTAGATAAAATTTCAAATCCATTATTTTCTGTTGTTATGCGAATTGCAACTCAAGGGAAAACGAAAACTAGAAGTCAATATCTAGCACAAGAATTGGCACGAAGTATTTCATCAATTTCAAGTTCTCAATTCAATAAATTAATTCCACTTTCTAACGAAGGATATAATTATGATTTTCATTGCTATAACCTTCAAAATAGATTAAGTAATCGATTAGGTTTTGTGTTAAATTCCAAAGAGTTAAACACTTTTGTACATTATCCGAATAAAACAGTCGTTAGTTCAAAACTTGGATTAGCAGGAGCAAAAACTAAAAGAATTAAGATAATTTCAGAAAAAGGAATTCTTATTGGTAACAATATTCATAATGAAGAAGAGGTTCCTGTAATTTTCGATATAGAAACAAGATTAAGTCACACACATATTTTAGGAGTTACAGGTGTAGGAAAATCAACATTGCTTGCTAATATGATTTTAGCCGATATTTCTCAAGGTTTAGGTTGTGCAATGTTTGATCCCCATGGTGATATTATCGATGATATTTTACTTCGAATTCCAGAAGCTAGAACAAAAGATGTAATCTTAATTGATCCTTCAGATGCAGACTTCCCCATTGGTTTCAATTTATTAGAAGCAAATACGGATGCAGAAAAAATAGTATTGTCTTCGGATTTAGTTTCTGCTTTCAAAAGACATGCAACAGCGTGGGGAGATAATATGACTGCGGTTTTACAAAACGCTGTAAATACGATTTTAGAAAGTATTAGAGGTGGAACTCTAATAGAATTAAAACGTTTTTTAATTGAAGAGAAATTTAGAGAAGAATATTTAACCTCTGTAGAAGACCCATCATTGCAGTATTATTGGAAAAACGAGTACCCAATGTTGCGCAAAGGGATTGCTCCATTACTTACAAGAATAGATACATTTCTTCGCCCAAAGCTAATACGCTATATGTTGGCGCAGAAAAAAGGAGTTGATATTTCTGACTGTTTACACACCAACAAAATTGTATTATTAAAACTTTCACAAGGTCTTATTGGAGAGCAAAATTCTTATTTATTAGGATCATTATTTTTAGCGAAATTTAACCAAGCAGCACTTGCAAGACAGTCTAAAAATAGAGAAGATCGTAAACCTTACATGCTCTATCTAGATGAATTTCAAAACTTTATTACTCCAAGTATTGAGCGAATTTTAAGTGGCTCAAGAAAATATGGCCTTGGTTTAACAATTGCCCATCAAGAGCTAGGTCAAATTCAAGATACTTCTCTTCTAAATTCAGTTTTATCAAATCCCAAAACCCGAATTTGCTTTAGACTTGGTGATAACGATGCAAAGAAATTGGAATCGGGATTTTCATATTTTGAACAGTCAGATTTACAAAGTTTAGAACGAGGAGAAGCAATTATGAGAATTGGTTCTAGTTCTAATGATTTTAATGTTAAAACAACTATCCTTCCAGAAGTAACCGAAGATTTTTCCAATACTATTATTTCATCAGTCAGATCAAATTATGGGACTCCAAAAGTAGAGGTAGAGAAGCTTCTAATATCGATGCTTCCTTCTTTTCAATCTATTAAGAAAAAAGAGTTTAAAAAGCCGATTGAAGAAAGTTCCAAGGAATTAAAAGAATTTGAAAAAATATCTGAACCGAAAATAGAAGAGATTAAAAGTGAAGATGTAAAAGTAATTTCAAATAAAGTAAGAGAACAATTAATTCAAAATGAAAATACTTCTGAGGAAATTCGCACGCATATCTACTTACAATCCATCATTAAAAAGTTGGGTCAAGATAGAAATTATAAAGCAACAACTGAATATTTAACCAAAGATGGAGGAAGAATAGATGTTGTTTTAGAACAAAATGGATTAAAAATTGGTATTGAAATTTCAGAAACGAATAAACCAGCTTACGAGGTTCAAAACATAAAGAAGTGTTTAAGAGATGGATGTATTCCAGTAATAGTTGTTTCAAAAAATAGAAATCATTTAAATGCTATTAAAAGTTTAGCTGATAAAGAACTTTCTAAAAAAGACAAAACTTTGGTTCAATTTATACAGCCAGATGAAATATCAAAGTTATTAGATGGTTTTGCAGTTCTTCCGCAGAAACAACAAGAGGTTATTAAAGGATTTAGAATAGTTACCGAATTTGATACTAACGAAAGTTCTCAAACAAAAAATATTAAATCACATCTTGCTAAGATATTTAAAAAGAAATAATAAAGCTTCGTATTGTCTTTGATTTAGTTTTTAAAAGGGTTATTTTTAGACATAAAACACTGTAAATATGAATGTTGCAATATTTGTAAGAGTAAGTACTCTCGACCAGAAAAATAACACCGATTCTGTAGAAACCCACATAGAGAGAGGAAAAATGTATGCACAATCCAAAGGATGGAATGTAGTCAAAATATATAATTTAGCAGGTGTCTCTGGTAAAAGCACCATCAAACATCGACAAACTTTGGAGATGTTTCAAGACGTTAAAACTTCTAAGATACAGGGAATTATCATAAGCTCTTTAAGTAGATTAGCGAGAAATACTTCTGAATTATTAGAATACAGTAAATTCTTTGAAGAGCATAATGCCAGTTTAATATCTATAAATGAATCCTTAGATACTTCAACAAGTGGGGGTAAATTTTTCTATACCCTACTATCTGCGCTTTCTACTTACGAAAGAGAGATTACAAATGAACGCCAAATTGCAAGTTTAAATTACAGAAGAAAACAAGGAAAGTTTACAGGCGGAATGGTCAGTTATGGCTTTAAAATTATCGATGCAGAAGTTGTTATTAATGAAGAAGAAGCAACTGTAAGAAGATTAATTTATGATTTGTTTTTAGAGCATCAAAGAACATCTACAGTTGCTAAAGAATTAAATCAAAGAGGGTATGTAACAAGAAAAGGTAGAAATTGGTCTGATGTTACTATTAAAAGACTTTTAAAAAATACGGATGCTAAAGGAATTAGAAGATGTAATTATCGAGGAAATTCATCAAAAGAAAATCCTAAAGGTTTCAAACCTCAATCTGAATGGCAGTTTCTACCCTGTCCAAAATTAATATCTGAAGAAAAATGGGAAGAAGTAAATGCAATTATTAGAGCACAAGAAAAAGGAAGCTTTTTTAAACAACCACTAAATAAAAGAGTTCATTTATTTACAGGTTATTTAAAATGTGAACAAGGTCATAAAATGTCTATCAAATCGAAAAGTAATAGATACACCTGTAAAGAATGCAAATACGGAATTGGTAAAGATGATTTAGAAGAAGTATTTTTAAGCAGAATAAAACAGTTTTTGATTTCTGATGAAGAATTATCAGAATATAATCAATCAAATATTCAAGAACTAAATTTAAAAGTTGATGAGATTGAATTTGCAAAATCTGAACTTTCTAAATTGGAATCCAAATTAGACAAATTAGTCGATTTAAATATCAAAGGAGAAATTCCAACCAAAGGATTTAAAAAACATTATGACCCAATATTTGTCAGAAAAGAAAATTTGGAAGCTTCTATAAAAACTTTAGAAATAGAATTAGAACAGTTAGAAAAAGCAAAATCTTCTTTTCAAATCATAGCAAATAAATCCATTGATTTTTATAACAATTGGAACAATTTAGATAGAGGAGAAAAAAGGTATATTGTGGAAGCGATTACCAATAAAATTATTTTTGATAATCAAACCATTCTATTTAAACTAAAACAGATTGCGCCCCTATCTTTCTTGGAACTGAACCCAAAAGGTCAACAACGTGGCACAATATTGTAATTACTGGTGGTTTGGTTAAAGTTGTAGAAGGGTATGTAAAAAAAGGGCAAGAAATTGCAGTTGAAGGCAAATTAACCAACAGATCTTATGATACCAAGGAAGGTGAAAAAAGATATATCACAGAAATTATGGTAAATGAATTGTTGTTAATGGGAGGGAAGTAAATGATACTATTTTTTGAAATATTTCATAAAAATCTAGCTTTAGGCTAGATTTTTTTATTTAGTACTATTTACATACTCAAAAGTAGGTATATGCTAGTATTCTGAAAAATAGTATATTGCAAACAATGTTTATCTATTTAAATTGTAATAAATGAAAATTTCAAAACTAGTTTTAATAGGATCAATTTTATTTTTTTTGGTATATAGTTGTAAACCAAACTCAACGAATGAAGTTAAAGTAGAAGTTGAAAATCAGAAAGTTAAAAGTATAAAAACGTATGGACTTTATTTTCCTGAGCAAGATAGCATTAGCGTGAATATTAATTTAGATGAATACAAAACTTACAAAGAATTAATAGATAGATTCAAACAAATTTCTTGTTCAGATCGAATTCCAAAAATAACAATAGAAACGGATTCTTTAGTAAGAAAAATATATTTTGCTAGTTTTTGTGACAAGAATAATTTTCCAATTATTAAAAACAAAAATGTAATTGAAATTTATGATGATAAAATATATCGAGGTTATGATAATGAATTGTTACCATTAGACAGTGCACATAATTATGTAGAGAAAAATTTAAAAAATTTTGGTAAACTTGATAATCTAAGTGAAAGCCCAGATAAACTATTTTTTATAATGGATTCTTATAATGATAGTGAATTAAATAAACTTGAAAATAATTTATTAAAACTATTAAAAGTTTTTGACCAAGTTGGAGGGAATAATAGATTAAATGTATTGATTATGCAAACAGAACTTCCTCCACCACCTCCACCTCCTGCACCAGTTGCTCTTAAAATTATTGAAGAAAAAAAGAAACCCAAAAAAATTGAAAAGAAAATAGAAAAAACAGTATTAGAATCTGTGGGGGCAGATGAAATTTCTGAATCTAAATTATATGGTACTTGGAGTGTTACAAAAGTAGATACAAATAAAAATAAGCTTAAAAATATTGATAAAGAAATCTATGATCCTTTAAAAATTGCTCTATATAATGCTTATTTTAAATTTAACCCTAACCATACTGCTTCAATCTATATAAAATTTGATGAGTTTGAAGATACTTTCAAAGATGTGCGATGGTCTTACAATAAACAAAAATCAGAAATTACAATTATAGATAAAATTGGTGGAGAATTAGAATCTGAAGGTACATTGCTAAATATCGAAGTTAAAAAAAATAATACCGGTCTAATTTTTACAACTATGGTTGGTGTTTTCTCTTTACATGTAGAAAGATAATTAAAACCATTTTTTTTGTATCTTACAACATCAATTTAAAAATACATATCATGCCAAATTATACACTAAATATTAATGGAGAGAATCGTTCTGTTTCAGTAGATGAAGATACACCTTTGCTATGGGTTTTAAGAGACGAATTAAATTTAGTAGGTACAAAATTTGGTTGTGGTATTGCACAATGTGGTGCTTGTACAGTTCATTTAGATGGCATTGCAATAAGAAGTTGCCAAATGAAAGTTGCCTTTTTAGATGACGCAAAAATAACAACGATTGAAGGTTTATCCGAAGATGGAAAACATCCTGTTCAAGAAGCTTGGAAAGAGATTGATGTGCCACAATGTGGATATTGTCAAGCAGGACAAATTATGACTGCTTCTGCTTTTTTAGCAGATAATAAAAATCCTTCAGAAGAAGAAATAAGACAAGCAATGCATGGCAACATTTGTAGATGTGCTTCTTATAATAGAATTGAAAAAGCAGTAAAAGTGGCCTCAGAAAAAATGTCTTAGATTAAAAATTATTTCTTTTAATTTTTATGAAAAGGAAAATCTTTAAATTGTTTTTCCTGAAAACAGGAATTTAAAATTACACAAAAATGAAATCTCAACTCAATACAAATTTTAGCAGAAGAAACTTTTTAAAAACTTCGGTTTTAGCAGGAGGAGGAATGTTAATTGGTTTTAACTTTTTAACCGCATGCAAAAAAGAAGTAGCAATGCCAGTAGATATTGCAAGTTTAAACTTTAACGACTTTAATGCGTTTATAAAAATTTCTGATGAAGGTTATGTAACCATTTTTTCACCAAATCCAGAAATTGGACAAGGTGTAAAAACTTCTATGCCAATGATTATTGCAGAAGAATTAGATGCAGATTGGAGTAAAGTAACTGTTGCTCAAGGTGCTTTAGATACTAAGAATTTTACAAGACAAGTTGCAGGAGGAAGTCAATCTATAAGAAGTAGTTGGGATGCTTTAAGGCAAACAGGAGCAACTGCCAAACAAATGTTAGTAAATGCAGCAGCTGCAAAATGGAATGTAGATGCATCTACTTTAACAACATCCAAAGGAGTAATTACCAATGCAAATGGAGATGAGTTGGGTTATGGAGAAGTTGTAAAAGAAGCTGCTTTATTAGAAGTTCCTGAAAACGTACAACTAAAAGAAATTAAAGATTTTACCATTATTGGTAAAGACGCAATAAATGTAGATATTGATGAAATCATCACTGGAAAACCTTTATTTGGCTTAGATTATAAAGCTGAAGGAATGGCAATTGCTGCTGTTTTAAGACCACCAGCTTTTGGTCAAAAATTAGTAGATTTTGATGATCGTAACGCAAAAGCTGTAAATGGTGTTTCTGAGGTAATAAAATTTGGAGATAAAATTGCTGTTTTAGCAACTTCAACCTGGGCAGCCATGAAAGGTAAAAAAGCATTATCTGCAAATTATAAAGATGATCAACCAGAAAGTACAGAAAACCACGATAAAATTTTAAACGAAATTTTAGATGGTAAAAAGTTTGATACAAGACGTGAAGATGGAGATATAAATCAAGCCTTTGCAACTGCAGACAAAGTGATTGAAAGAACATATCATTCGCCTTTTTTACCTCACAACTGTTTAGAACCTATGAACTTTTATGCAGACGTAACTGCTGATAAAGTGCATTTGGTTGGGCCAATTCAAACTCCTCAATGGACTGTAAATAGAGTTGCACAATTGCTAGAAAGAGAACCAGAAACGATTCATTGCGAAATGACAAGAATGGGTGGAGGTTTTGGAAGACGTTTGTATGGAGATTTTGCTTTAGAAGCAGCCGAAATTTCAAGCTTAGCAAAAAGACCAATAAAAGTTGTTTTCACTAGAGAAGATGATATGACTGCAGGAACGTATAGACCTGCAATTAAATACAGAATAAAAGCAGCACTTAAAGATGGAAAAGTTTCTGGATATTATTTAAAAGAAGCTGCCATAAATGGCAATATGTATGGTGCAATTCCTAACTTTTTTCCTGCTGGATGTATCCCGAATTATAAAGTTGATTCAGGTAATTATGCCAGTAACATTACTACTGGTGCTTGGAGAGCACCTTATACAAACTTTTTAGCTTTTGCAGAACAATCTTTTTTTGATGAGTTAGCCACTGAGTTAAATGTTGATGCGATTCAATTGCGTTTAGATTTATTGGAAAACGTAAAAAATACTACTGATGAAAAAATAGAATATTCTGGTCAAAGAATGGAAGACACTATTAAATTGGTCAGAGAAAAAGGAAATTGGGGCAAAGAAGAACAAGGCGTTTATCAAGGTTTTGCAGCTTATTATTCTCATAATACACATGTTGCAGAAATTGCAGACATCGTTTTAAAAGATGGTTTTCCTGTCGTAAAAAAAGTAACAGTTGCTGTAGATTGTGGAATTTTGGTAAATCCTACAGGTGCAAAAAATCAAGTTGAAGGTGGTGTTTTAGATGGAATAGGGCATGCAATGTATGCAGATTTTTCTTTTGAAGATGGAAAACCAGCTCACAAAAATTTTGATACCTATAGATTGATCAGAATGCAAGAAACACCAAAAGTTGAAGTGCATTTTGTAGAAAATAATTTATCGCCAACAGGTTTAGGAGAACCAGGTTTACCTCCTGCAGGTGGTGCAGTTGCCAATGCAATTAATGCTGCATTAGGTAAACGCTTATATAGTCAACCTTTTGTAAAAGAGTTAAAAGAAAATTCAGTTTTAGGGTAGAATAAATGGAATTGTTCTTTTTATTCCCAGATTTCAATATTTATAGTACGCCGTTATTAATTCTTGTTTTTCAAGGATTAATATTCGTATGCTTATTATTTGCTAGGTATTTTAAGAAAAGGAATATTTCAGATTTATTTCTCGGACTTATTTTACTTTTTATTTGTTACGAACAAATTTGCTATACAGTTGGTTTTATGGGGTGGTATAATGTGTTTAAAAACACAAAAATCAATTATTTTTTAATTGATATGGGCATGGCTATTGCCCCATTAATTTACTTTTATGTAAAATCGATAACTACATCAAATTTTAAATTTAATAAGAAAAATTGGTGGCATTTTGCTCCTATTTTTTTACTGATTACTTTCCGATTATCAATTTATGTTTATGATAGTTTACAACCAGGTTTTGAAGCTACTCAAAATGGTGTTTTAAAATTGTCTGCAGATGAAGCTGTGGTTGCTCCCATGCACATGTTTGTTAGTTTTGCACAAATGTTATTGTATTTGGCATTTACTTTCCAACTTTTTTATAATTATAGAAAACGAATTACAGCCTATTTTTCAAATACGTATAAGCTAGAGCTCAACTGGATTTTGAGTTTTTTAATTCTATTTACAGCATTGTTTTTATACAGTTCTTTACAAAGTATTATTGGTAGTTTAGTTGTTGACTTAAATTATCAACAACGTTGGTGGCTAAATATTTTTATGGCTTTGGTTGTTTTATTTATTGGGATAAAAGGATATTTTACAGACACAACTAAATTGAATAAACTATCTTTTAGTTTTTCTCCAAATCCAGAAAGCATTCCTCAAGTATTAGAGCATAAAAATGAAGTTTCTAAAATTGATATTGAAACTGTTTCAAAATTTATGCAAACTGAAAAGGCCTATTTAAACCCTGATTTAAATTTAGCTGATTTAGCCAATTTGTTACAAATGAATCGTTCTGAATTGAGTAAAATTATTAACACTGGTTTCAATAAGAATTTTAATGACTTTATAAATGAGTATAGAGTAAATACTTTCAAAGAAAAGTTGAAATTAGGTGCACACAAACAGCTTTCTTTGTTAGGGATAGCTTACGATTGTGGATTTAATAGCAAAGCTACATTTAACCGTGTTTTTAAGAAAATGACACAAACTTCTCCATCAGAATTTTTGAATTCTCAAACAAAATAAGGCGTATCAAATCGTATATAAGACCTTATCATACGTTTTAAGTCGCTCATAGGATAGCATTTTTACAACTTTGTAGCATCAACGTAATAAAGGAACAAAAATGCTAATTATGAAAACACATATTTTAAAATTATCAAAACTAATTATTACACCTGTCATCCAAAAAAAATGGTTTGGAGATCTGTTATTTACAATTCCAAGATTTGTTTGTGGAATGTTATTAACTGTAAGTTTTGGTTCAGATAAGTTTGGTTTGCCTTGGTCTTCTACAGACAATTTAGGCTTTTTTGAAGTAGCTGCTTGGTTTCCTAAAGACGTTGCAGCATATGGAGGCATTTTTGCTTTATTTCCTGTTTTCTTTGCTTGGTCAGGAGCTTTTGCTGAAGCAGTTGGTGGGTTGTTTTTAGCTTTTGGTTTTAAAACAAGAATTGCATCTTTTTTAATTATGTGTACTATGTTGGTTGCTATATTTATGCAAAAATGGAATCAAGGATTATGGGGCATGTTACCAGCAATGGGTTTTTTATGGGTTGCTGTATATCACTTGTATTTAGGTTCTGGACGTTTTGGAATCGATTTTTTTATCTCAAATAAATTAAAATAAAGCATAAATTTTAAAATAAATAATATGAAAATAATTGTATCAATAATCATTAGTCTTTGTGTTTTATCAACACTAAACGCACAAAAAAACGTAGAAATTTCTGATTTCGAAATATTAAATAATACCAACTGGAAAGGCATTTTACTATATAAAAATTATAGTGATGGCAAAGAAGTTACACTGCAAACTACTATGACTATTTCTTTAAAAAAGAATAAAGTAATTACCGAAATTAAATTCACTGGAGAACCAAAAGCAAACTCAAAAAACATAGTTAAACTTAGAAAAAAAGGAACTTATTTTGGTAATGAAAAAGTAATTCGAAAAGAAATTTTAAAAAATGGATTTACAAAAATAATTACTTTTTATAGGGGAAAAGACAATAGTAAAAAGGCAAAAATGTACAATACCTATCTGTTTAATAAAGACAGCTTTTCAATTACAAAAGAAGTTGAATATTTAGATTCGAAAGGAAGATTTATAAGAAATAAGCAAACTTACACAAGGATTTAAACAAGCGTATTATGAAAAAAACAATCACAATTTTAGCTATAGGATTTGTAATTTTATCAAGCTGTGTGCAAAAAGAGTATGAAAAGAAAGTAACTTTTATAGTGGATACTAATGGAGTTGTAGAGATTAAATCTTTAGGTATAAAAGGTGATTTTTTACCCAACCAATGGCAAGAATCTTATGCCTTAAAGGATAGTAATAATGATGGAATTTATGAAGTTACTTTCACTGAAAAAACAGCAGTTGCTGGCATTAATTTTAAGTTTGTTAAAAACGGGTTTGATTATGAATTAAAAGATAAGGAAAACAGAGAAATCATTTTTGAATATAAACCAGAAGTTATCACTTACAAGACAAAATTTAATAATCCAACATCAGAAATTATTAAAAAATAAGAGTATCAAGAAAAATTACTCATCATAGCATTGTTGATAAATACTTTAATTTTTGCAAAAGTAAATTTAATAGTGAAAAAAAAACGAGTAAATATTTTGGGTATAGTTAAAGCGATTTTTTATTTACAAAATAAGGTCATGGTTTTGCTGTGTTCAACTTATAAGTGTAACAAAATTATTTTTTAAGGATCTACTAAAAATAAATTTCTTGCGCCAACCTAAACGTATTTGCATGCGCTTCTACAACAATATTTACATCTTTAGAATAACCACCACCCATAGAACACATTACCGGAATTTTTAAATCAAAACAAGTTTGTAAAACAAATCGATCTCTTTCTTTACAACCTTCAATAGTTAAGGAAAGTTTTCCTAATTTATCAGATTCTAAAACATCTACACCACATAAATAATATATAAAATCTGGTTTTTCTTGGTCAATAAGTTTTGGTAAAGTTTTTTTTAAAGTTGATAAATATTCATCGTCTTTTGTATTATTTTCTAACCCAATGTCTAAATCAGATTTTTCTTTTACAAATGGATAATTGCCTTTTCCATGTATAGAAAATGTAGAAACTGTATTGTCTTTTTGGAATATTTCTGCAGTTCCATTTCCTTGATGTACATCTAAATCTACAATTAAAACTTTTTTTACTATACCTTTATTTTGCAAATATTTTGCACCAATTGCTTGATCATTTAACATACAAAAAGCTTCACCTTTATTAGAAAACGCATGATGTGTACCACCAGCAATATTCATGGCAATTCCATTTTTTAAGGCAAATTCACTTGCTTTCATGGTGCCATCTGCAATGATCATTTCACGTTCAATTAAAACTTCAGATAAAGGAAAACCTATTTTTCTAGCTTCTTTTTGGTTTAAAGTAATATTTAGTAAATCAAAGAAATACTCAGAATCGTGAACTGTAAAAAAATGTTTGTTGTTTGGAATTTCTGGTTCAAAAAAATTCTCTCCATTGCAAGTGCCTTCATAGATTAATTGTTCAGGAAGCAAATCGTATTTTATCATCGGAAAACGATGCCCTTCCTTTAATGGATGATGATAAATAGGGTGATGCGCAATTTTTAGCATTCTAATAAATTAATCTAAAGGATAGATTGTTTTCGTTTCAGAAATAAAGGTTTTACCATTTACAATGCCTTCTATATGTAAATTTATATCAGGTGTATAGGTGTTTAAAATTTTAAATGTAACAAGTCCATTCTCATTAATTTTTAAATTAGGAAACCAATCAAGAGTTCCATATTCTTTAAAAAATCTTGATGTGTAATTTTCATAGATTGGAGTATAATATTTTTTTGGTGAATTAAAAGTAAGAGGAAACTCATATGTAGCTACATCACTTTTTGTAAAATTTACGGATTGATTCAATCTTTTAATTGGATCTGTTACAATTTTTATAACACCTCCACCTCCTCTTAAACCATAACCAATACCAGATTTATTAATTTCTATATAATCCACAGTATTCATTGGGAAGTTATTAAGAAAACTAAAATCACTTAATTGCACATCGTCTAAAATAACTAAAGGAACATTATTGTTAAAGCTATTAGGATTGGGATTAGTAATTACTAAGCTTCCTGTAAAATCAGTAGCATTAAAGCCTCTTGAGCTTAAAAAGATTGCTAAAGTTAGCCCTCCTCTAGTTTTTTTGTCATCAAAAAAATCTACGCTTCCATAGCTTCTATTTCTTATTTTTTCTTGTCTAGTAAGTTGTACTTCACTTTTTATTTCGATTCCATTTAATACTTCAGTGTCAGATGATTTTGTGAAGTTAAGTTGAAAATCATCAATCTCTTGTGGTACTAGACTTTTTGTAAATGGAATGCTATAAGATTTGATTGTTAAATCTGGTATTTTAGCTGGGAAATAGTTGAGGTACAAATTTGGTTTTTCAGTATCGTCATTCTTTTTAACAATACTAACTCTATAAAGTTCGTTATCTTCTGGAAAAAGGTTGGTATGTTTAAAAGATTTTTCAGAATCCGTTAACGTAAAAACTTGAGTCTTGTTGTTTTTTAATGGATATACTAAAAAACTTTTATTTGATTTTTTATTAATATTTGCCAGGATATTAATACCCTCTTCAAACTTATTTGAGTAAGTTATTTCTTTAAAAATATCTCCCCAATCGTAACTACTCCAACCTTGCGTAATTAATAAATTATCTAAATCATATTTTGTCTTGGCAGTATCATTATCAAAATAATAGGATGCATCTTGAATAAAACCTTTTACATAAGGTTCAAGATATGTTTGAGATAAAATATTTGAATTAAAAGCATAAGATTTGGTTTTGCTTGGCAATACTGATATACTAACATTTTGAATTTTAGTTAAATCAATAGTGTTGTTTACTTGAAGTTTTACAAGTATAGAATCATTTTCAATATTGGTTTGAACGGTTGTTGATTTTGCTTTATTAATACCAACTGAATTAAAGTACATACGCTCTAAAATGGGTCTATTTTTTTCGACGTCAAAAACAGTAAAGATGTTAATACCAGTAAATAAATCCTTTTCGTTTATAATCTTTGAGATTTCTGTTTTCTCGTTAAATTGAAATGTTGATGTTTTTAGTTCATTACCATTGTGAATGGCAAGAATAAATTTCTTGTTTTTAATTATTTCTTTTGTGGCCTTATTAATTTTAAAATCAATGCCTAGTTTGTCTCTTAGCGTATAAATTGAAAATGCAATACCAGTATTTTCTATATTTTCAATTTCACTTTTAATTTCTCTATCATTATAATTTACGATTATACTGTACTTTCTATTGTTTAAAGGGATGAGAGGAGCTTTAGCAATTCCAAATTGATTTAACGTAAATTCTGCAATAGTTTTATTTTCATCGTTAACAATTTTGCCATTTGCGTTAGCAAGTCCAAACCCTTCTTGATCTTTTACTACAATACCAATATTATTTTTTAAATTTAAAACCAAATGCCCACTTTCTGGTAATGCCTGTATTGTATAATTTTTTTCGTTTAAAGGTTTCTTAATTTCTTGATCAATAACGTAAAATGATTGTTCATAATAATTGCGTTCGTTAAAGTTTAACATCCAATTTGTATATGCTTTAAACTTATAGATTCCTGTGCTAAAAAGGCTGTCTATTTCAAAAGTATTGTGGCTTAGACTATTATTAACTTTTACTAACTTGCTTTTAATAACGTTATCATTTTTATCAGTTATAACGCAGTATAAATTCTTTGTTATTTTTAAAGATTCTTTTTTAGCTTTATCTAAAATATAAGCACTAAAACCTAAAGTTTCATTTTTAATAAAGGTAGATTTATTAATGTGCACGTATGCAATTTCTCTAGTAGAAACTCCAAACTCTTTGTAAGTGTCTAAAAGTTTTTTTTCATCTACTTGACTTTGTACATTAGAAATTTGAAAAAATAAGGAAAAGAATAGGAGAATACCATGGTGATTTTTCATAATTTGGGTTTTTGTATTATCATCAAAAAACATGCCAAAATACAAGTATAATTCTAATAATACGCTGTTTTTGTCAAAAATAATATATAATTTTAATATAATTTTTGTTTAAATCAAAATAAGTAGCTTTCATTTTTCTTTATACAGTTGCCAGTTTTAGCATTTGTAATCCTTAATCTGTAAACTTCTTAAAGTTAAAGTCTTTCGAAAAAGAATTATACCTTGTTTTTATAAAAAAATCTTTGTATTTAAATACAGTTCCACCTTTATTATTAGATTTAAAGTCTTTCATTTTATCAAAAGCATTTTCCTCGATTTCTCCTTGAATATGATTAAAATCACTATCTAATAAAGATTCAATTCTTGTAGTTTTGTTATTTGTAAAAGAATTAAAAGCTATTTGAGCAGGATTAAAAAACACGGTTACAGCTCCAATTGAACCAATAGGAATTCCTCCAAAAGGCATCATCATTCCTCCACCTGTATTTTGTACTATATAGCCACCAATGGTTAAATGATATGTATTTTTCACTTTTCTAACAGACAAACCTGTATTTCCTTTTGCAATTCTTCTTAAAAATCGTTTTGTTTTCCCTAGTTCTCTTGAGGAATCATATAAACCACCTTCTTGCATAATAGGTGTGTTTTTAAAAGTAATAGAATCGTTTTTAGTTGCAGAATACTCTTTTATTAAATTACCAGTTTCAAAATCTAAAATTTCTACAGTAAATTTATCTTTTGTGGTTGCTAACGTAAAAAGGTGATCGCCATTTAAATAAGAATTTGTTCTTTTGGCTTTTTCACCTAATTTAGGTTTTCTAAATTGAAACGAGTTAGCTAACAAAGTATTCAAATCTATTTGAAGTACTTGTGTAAACATTTTATGGTGATCTAATGTGATTAAAATTGTATGATCTCTCACAAACATTTTTCTAAATTCAGAAGTTAATTCTATAGAATTTGGAGTGTTTTCATCAAATTTATTCAAATTTTCGCCTTCTATTAAAAGAGACGTTAACTTCTTATTTTTACCTTTAGTATCTATAAATCTTAACTCAGAAATATCAATATTATTTTTTTGTGGATCGCCATTTTCATTAAAAGTATAAATAGATAAACTATTATTAAATTTAGAACCAGCAATTAAATAAAACTTATTTTTAGAAACTACAGTTTGTATAAATGTTTCATTTTCATCAATAGTAAATTCTTTAAATGATGTTGAACCATCGTTAAAAGAAAACCTTACTGAAGCAAAATCAGTTTGATTTTTATTGGTTAAAAAAACACGATAAGAATCATCTTTAGAGGCGCTAGAACCAATAATAACTTTAAATTTTCTTCTTTTTTCTTCGGATGTAATTTTTTCAGTAACTTTAAAATCAGCATCAATTTTATAGCCATATACATTTTTTGCATCTGCTACAAAAAAAGCAATTTCATCAGTTTCTGTATTCACAACAGGAATTACATCTTTTATATCTGATGCTGATGTTTTTAAATCGTTCTGAAAAGTTATTAATGTTTCTTGTGATAAAACAGCAACACTAAAACACATAAAAAGTGCACTTAAAATATTCTTGATCATATTTATTTTTTAACTAACTTCTTGTCCGTTTTTAACTTTTTTTCCTGGTTCCATAAATGCTAATTTTCCATCTGGAGTATCAGTCATTAAAATCATTCCTTGGCTTTCTACACCACGTATTTTTCTAGGTTCTAAATTCACTAAAACAGAAACTTGCTGTCCAATAATTTCATCAGGAGAAAAGCTTTCTGCAATTCCAGAAACAATGGTTCTTGTATCAATACCAACATCAACCTTTAATTTCAAAAGTTTTTTTGTTTTGGTAACTTTTTCAGCTTCTAAAATGGTTCCAATTCTAATATCTAACTTTGTAAAATCTTCAAAATCGATGGTTTCTTTTTGAGGAGCAACTATTTTTTTCTCTTGTTCATTCGCGATTTTAGTAGCTTCTAATTTCTCAATTTGAGCATCAATCGTTTTGTCTTCAATTTTAGAAAACAATAATTCGCCTTTTTCAATTTGATGATTGGCATCAATTAAAATATTTTTTTCAGTGATATTTTGCCAAGATAAGTTTTCATCAATATTTAAAATTCCTTTTAGTTTTGTAGATGTAAAAGGTAAAAATGGTTCTGCTAAAACTGCTAAAGCTGTAGATATTTGTAGAGCAACATACATAATTGTTTGTACACGTTCTGCATCAACTTTAATCTTTTTCCAAGGTTCTTCATCAGCTAAATACTTGTTTCCAAGTCTTGCTAAATTCATTAATTCTTGGCTTGCTTCTCTAAATCTATATCTTTCTATTGATTTTCCAATTATGTTTGGAAACTCTTTTACAGCCGCTAAAATATCTTCATCAACTTCTGAAAAATTGTTTGGTTCAGGTATAATTCCTTGATAGTATTTGTTGGTTAAAACCACAACTCTATTAATAAAATTACCAAAAATGGCAACTAATTCGTTGTTATTTTTTGCCTGAAAATCTTTCCAAGTAAAATCGTTGTCTTTGCTTTCTGGAGCGTTTGCAGTTAATGTATAACGTAAAACATCTTGCTGATTTGGAAACTCTTCCAAATACTCATGCAACCAAACTGCCCAGTTTTTAGAAGTCGATAATTTATTGCCCTCTAAATTCAAGAATTCGTTTGCAGGCACATTATCTGGTAAAATATAATCTCCATGCGCTTTTAACATCGATGGAAATATAATACAGTGAAAAACAATATTGTCTTTCCCAATAAAATGAACCAATTTTGTATCGTCTTTTTTCCAGTAGTCTTCCCAGTTTTTGCCTTCTTTTGATGCCCATTCTTTGGTAGATGATATGTAGCCAATTGGCGCATCAAACCAAACATATAAAACTTTCCCATCAGCATCTTTTAAAGGCACAGGAATTCCCCAGTCCAAATCTCTGGTTACAGCTCTTGGGCGCAAACCATCGTTAATCCAAGAATTAACTTGACCTAAAACATTCGGTTTCCAATCCTTTTTAGAGCCAACCCAATTTTTTAAAAAAGCTTCATGTTTATCTAAAGGTAAAAACCAGTGTTTTGTTTCTTTTACGGTTGGCACATTACCTGTAATTGCCGATTTTGGGTTGATTAAATCTGTTGCATTATGAGATGTTCCACAGTTTTCACATTGGTCTCCATAACTTTCTTCAAAACCACATTTTGGACAAGTTCCTACAATAAATCTGTCAGCTAAAAATTGATCTGCTTCAGCATCATATAATTGTTCTGAAGTTTCTTCAATAAACTCACCATCATTATACAATTTTGTAAAAAAATCAGAAGCTGTTTTATGATGAATCTCTGCAGAAGTTCTTGAATAATTATCAAAAGAAATTCCAAAATCTACAAACGATTTTTTAATAATTCCATGATACTTATCGATAATTTCTTGTGGAGAAACCCCTTCTTTCTTGGCTCTCATTGGTATTGCAACACCATGTTCATCTGATCCAGAAATAAAGGCAACATCTTTGCCTTTTAAACGTAAATAACGTGCATAAATATCTGCTGGCACATACACACCTGCTAAATGCCCAATATGAATTGGACCATTTGTATAAGGTAAAGCTGCTGTAATTGTATATCTTTTTGGAGTATTCATTGAATTTTCCTTGATTGGTTTAAAACTGATTTTTTAAAGTGCAAAAGTACAAAAAATCAATTTTGTTTAGTTGTTGAAAATACTTACATTTCATAAAAAAAGAATGCAGAGAAGTAGCTTTATTTTTATCTTCTTTTTGATAAGTTTTTTATCAATAAAAGCACAAGAAATACAAGATTCTATTATTAAAAAGCCAAATCCTATATTTTTCGGCGATTTAAGTTTAGGTTATGGAAATGGTTCTTTAAGAGGATTAATGGGAGGTGTAAGTTTGAATTATCAATCAAAAAACAACCTTTTTACATTTAGACATTTAGAAATTATTCAATATGATAATATTGATTTTTTTCTAATTTTCCCTATCAACGTAGAAAGTAGAAATATTAGAGAATATGCTGTTTTATATGGAAAAAGATATATTGAAGATGGTACTTCGTATCATTTTTCTGGTGGTTTTTCTTATAATACATATCAACAAAGAAAAGAAAACGATATTATTGCAAGTGAATCTTTTGTAGGTTTTCCTTTAGAAGCAGGTATTAGCTGGTTTAAAAATACAAAGCAAAAGTTTAGAATTTTTTATGGATTAATTCCTGTTGGGAAACCCACAAGTTTTGGAAGATCTATTGGTTTTAAATTACATGCTAATATTGCAAGAAGAACGTATGTTGGTATTGGTGTAACTTTTGGATTGGGTTGGCATAAAGTTTATGAAGGCGATGATTAAAATTCAATTAATCTTCAAAAATTTCGCCAACTAAAAAGTTTAAATCAGGGAAAATAGAACTTGTTGCTATTTCTTCCTCAATTAATGGTTTTAAACCGATGTAAATATCATCTTTTAAAACATAACGCCAAATTACTTTTTCACGATAATCTACAATCCAATATTCTTTTACACCATTTTCTTCATACAATTCGTATTTTTATTTCATCTCTTTTTTAGAGTTTCCTGGAGATAAAATTTCGATAATAAAATCTGGAGATCCTAAACAACCTTTTTTATCTAATTTTTTAGGGTCACAAACCACACAAATATCTGGCTGAAAAACAGTAATTATATCTTCATCTTTTGTAGAATTTTTTCTTTTATCTACAAGTCTAACATCAAAAGGAGCAATGTAAACTTTATAGGAAGATTTGTAAAAATGATTCAAAAAAATTCGGCTCAATGCACTAGAAGTTCCTTGATGCATTCTTGCAGGTGCAGGAGACATTTTAAAAACCTTGCCTTTTATAATTTCGATACGTTCTTTAAAGCGCCACTGCAAATAATCTGCATAGGTATATATTTTTCCGTAATCTAAAATTGGCTCTTCTACAGAATTTTCCATATAATTTTATTTTCAATATTAATCTTCAAAAATTTCGCCAACTAAAAAGCTTAAATCAGGGAAAATAGAACTTGTTGCTATTTCTTCCTCAATTAATGGTTTTAAACCGATGTAAATATTATCTTTTAAAACATAACGCCAAATTACTTTTTCACGATAATCTACAATCCAATATTCTTTTACGCCATTCTCTTCATACAATTCGTATTTATATTTCATCTCTTTTTTAGAGTTTCCTGGAGATAAAATTTCGATAATAAAATCTGGAGCTCCTAAACAACCTTTTTTATCTAATTTTTTAGGGTCACAAACCACACAAATATCTGGCTGAAAAACAGTAATTATATCTTCATCTTTTACAGACTTTTTTCTTTTATCAATTAAGCGAACATCAAAAGGAGCAACATAAACCTCGCAAGTAGATTTATGAAAAACGTTCAAGAAAACTCTACTTAATTTACTGGAAACTTTTTGATGAAGCCTTGCAGGTGCAGGAGACATTTTAAAAACTTTGCCTTTTATAATTTCGATACGTTCTTTAAATCGCCATTGTAAATAATCTGCATATGTATATACTTTTCCATAATCTAAAATTGGTTCTTCAACAGAATTTTCCATAACTTTTGTTTTTATAAAATTACAATTTTTTAGAATATACACAAAATAGAGATTATATGACTATTTTTGATTGAATTTTAGTTTGATTTGATGAAAAAAAATATACTATTCTTTTTATTGTTGATGATTTTTACACTTGTAAAAGCTCAAGAAAAATTAATAAGTCCAGCTTATTTAAAGGTTGGAGATACGATTGCCATTGTTGCACCTGCTGGAATTTTACAAGGTAGACAAGCAACCATTCAAAAAGCGCAGAAATTAGCAGAAAGTTGGGGTTTAAAAGTAGTTTTGGGGAAGAATATCTACAATCAAAATAATCATTTTGCGGGTACAGATAATGAACGCTGTCAAGATTTTCAAGATGCTTTAGATGATAAAAGTGTGAAAGCAATTTGGGCTGCAAGAGGAGGTTATGGTTCTGTAAGAATTTTAGATATGTTAGATTTTACTGAATATAAAAAGCACCCAAAATGGATAATTGGCTATTCAGATATTACTGCCTTTCACAATCATATTCATAATTTAGGTTTTGAAACGTTGCATGCAATGATGCCCACAAGTTTGGAAGAAAAACCAGAGGAAATTACAGAAACAATTGCATCTTTTAAAAAAGCACTTTTTGGAGACAATTTAAAATATGAGATCCCATCATCAACATACAATAGGACTTTATCATTCAAACAAATTGAAGGAGAATTAATAGGAGGGAATCTGGCAATTTTAACCTCAATGTTGGGTTCTAAAAGTCAGTTAAACACTGAAAATAAAATATTATTTATCGAAGAAATTGGTGAGTATAAATATTCGATTGATAGAATGTTACAAAGTTTAAAACGAGCTGGTTATTTTACAAAAGTAAACGCTGTAATTGTTGGTGATATGTCGTTAATCAAAAAAAATACAACAAGTTGGGGGAGCTCAATTGAGCAACTAATTTTAGATGTTGTACCAGAAGGAATTCCTGTTTTGTTTGATTTTCCTGCTGGTCATGAAGCAGAAAATAGGGCTTTAATTTTTGGAAGAAACATTCAATTGAAAATTGACAGTGAGCAGTATTCAATGAGTTTTAAAAAGTAGTTTATTTCACTTTTTTAAAAGTGTAGATTTTGTCTTGTTTTGCTGTATAACCGCTAATTCTACCATCAGTATCTCTAAAAAATTTAAAAGAAACACTTATTGCTTTTAATAGAAATTCATCTTTTTTTGATGGCGTTAAAACAGCATCTCCTTCAGGATTTTTAGTGTCACTTAAAATTAATTGATTGTCAAATAATTTGATTTCGAACACCCTTTCCACATCTCCTTGTAATTTATAAATGCCCACATATTCTTTTAGTTTTTCTGATGAAACTTCCTTTTTTGTGAAAATTTTTAGTGGCTTTTCAATTAAAATACTGGCAATATAGTTTGAGATTTCGTCTGTTCTATCAAACTTCGTATTGGATAAAATACAGATATAAATGTCTTCTTTTGGCAAATACATTCCGTTTGTTGTAAAACCAAATAAATTTCCTCCATGTTGTATGGTTTTACTTCCTTGTACGTTTCTTAAAAAAAAACCATAACCATAACCTGTTCCTTTTCCATCTGTCGTTTTTTTCTCTGTTGTTAATTGTTCAACAACATATTTAGAGATGATTTTTTTGTTCTTTAAAGCTTCATTCCAAAGAAATAAATCTTTTGCAGTAGAAACAATTCCACCTGGTGCATATAAAGCAGAACCAACCATTTTTGGAGCAGGAAATAAAACGCCTTTTTTACTATTATAACCTGTTACAATTTTCTTTTTTTTGGTGTTTTTTGTATACCAAAGTCCTGTGGAATTCATTTGTAAAGGTTCAAAAATGTTAATTCTTAAATATATTTTTAAAGATAAATGGGTTACTTTTTCTAAAGCTGCACCCAATAATGGATAATTAGAATTACTATAAGCCCATTTTGTTCCTGGTTCAAATAATAATTGTTCATCTTTATAATAATTGATCAATTTTTCTGGAGTATGTTCTTGAGCTAATAAAAAAAACTCATTGTCATCAACATCAAAATAATTGGGAATACCTGATGTTTGTGCTAACAAATGATGAATGGTTATTGTATATTTTTTTGATGGATAATAAGGCACATATTTTTGAATAGAATCTGTTAAAGCCATTTTTCCTTCTTCTACCAACTGCAAAATTGCAGCAGAAACAAATTGTTTGCTCATAGATGCTAACTGAAAAACCATAGCTGTTTTTAGCTTTCTTTTTGGTTTTATAGATGATAAACCAAATGCTTTTTCGTAGATAATTTCTCCTTTTTTAGCAATTAAAACAACTGCTCCAGGTTCTTTCTTTGGATATTCTTCAGTAAGAAAATTATCGATTGTTTTTATCGAATTTACATTTTTTTGAGCATAATTAAAACTTACAAAAAGTATGGCGATTAAAAGAAAACTATATTTTATCATTTCTAATTATTTTCTGCAAATAAATCGATTTTGTAAGTAGTAGTCTATTCAAATCTAGATTTGAGTATTATTTTTAAGTTTTTAAATGCATTTTTCTAAATTGACTAGGAGATAGTTTTGTATTTGCTTTAAAAACTCTTTGAAAAGTAGCTTGCGAATTAAAACCACATTCGAATGCAATACCCGTTATTGTAAATTTTTCTTTATTATCACTTAATAACCTTTTTTTAAATTCTTCAATTCTGTAAGTATTCACGAACTCGTTAAAACTAGAATTGAAATGCTGATTTAAAACTGCTGAAATTGTTTTTTGAGGAATATTTGTTTGCTTAACAATATCTTTTAATTGCAAAGAGCCATTTAGATAAAGTTTGTCATCTTTCATAAGATTGTTTAAAATCTCGATTGTTTTTGCTACAACTTCATCATTAATTAATAATGATTTTGAATTTTTTTTATAGGTTTTAAAACTAATGATGTACCCATTAATTCCTAACCAATACACCAAAATAATTAATGGAATGTAAACTGGATACCAACCTAAATTACTTAAAAGAATATTAGATAATGATGGAATTAAATAAGGTACTAAATGAAAAAACCAAATAATAGAAAAAATGGTAAAACCAAGTGTAAAATTCTTTGTCCATTTTGTAAAAACTTCATTTGTAACATCACTTTTATGATTTGAAATCAGTTTATAAGTAAACCATAAATAAATGGTTAAAGAAAGCCATCTTGGAATATCTACAAACTTATTGTAATAGTAAATAAAGTTTCCTAAATCAAAAGTAGTGTTATTTATAAACCCTAAAAACCCTAGAATTATGTAAAAAACAACCACAATATTTGGTGCAAAATCTAAAATAGTACTGTAAAAATGTTTTCTTTTTGATTGGTTAATTTTAAAATCTGGATTTAAAATTGTTTTTATATAAAAGTAAATTAAAGGACCAATTGGCATAATAATAACCAAAGGAATTATTGCTTCTAAAATTTCAAAAAGAGTAGAGGTATTCTGTAAAGTTTCTAGAAAAAATAAGTTTAAACACGCCAAAGAAATCAGCAAAATAATCCAAGCCAATAATTTATTTGCTTTCTGGTTTGCTTTTATTCGGAATAATAAAATAGTGGTTATAATTCCTTGAATTACTCCTAATAAGATAATATTATTCAGAAAGTTTTCAAAAGAGTTCAACAAAGCGTTTTATAAATTAACAATACACAAAACGCTAAATTATGGATTTTTATATTGATTATTCAATCTCTTCCAAAACTGTATTAGAAATCTCTTTCCCTTTTTTATCAATAGCAACAACCCAAACATTGGTGGTGCATTTTCTATTAAAAATATCAGAATTAGAAGTACAATTCTGTTTTGTTCCTTTTAGTAAAAAACCAGTATCTGTTTTTTCTGCTGAATAGCCATATTCATTATAAAAACCTCCATACGTATTTTGCCAAATTTTCTTTCCTTTTTTATCGGTTTTAATTACAAACATATCGTAATTTCCATTTCCAAAAGAACTTGTAGAGCCAATAATTAGGTATCCATCTTTTGTTGCAATTATTGAATTTGCTTTGTCATAACTTTTTCCACCAAATTGCTGCGACCAAATTTCATTTCCGTTTGTGTAGTTTTTAGTGAGTAAAATCTGAGATGAATTCCCGTTTTTAGAACCAATTGTAGTCACATTTATTGATCCGTTTTCGGTTTCAATTTTCGGTTGAAATTTCAGTTTTGTTTTTTTGACAAATTTGTTATTTAAAACTCTATTTGTAGTTAATAAAATTTCAACAACTCTACTAAATTGATCTCTTTTAATCTTTAAAATATAGTCATAAACCAACAATTCATTTCTATTTAAAACCGCCAAATCTACAGGTTCATCCCATTTTTCTAAAGATATTTTTAAAGTATTATCTGGTTTTAAATCAATAGTAAAAGACATTTCTAATTCAGTACTATAATATTCACCTTCGTAACTTTCTAAATCTGCTAACGTTGGTTTTTCATAAGGAATTTTCTCATAAACAGCTATTTTTCCAGATTCATAAAATAAGTTCAATTCATTTTTAAAGAAACCCACTTTTAAACTCGGGTTACTTTTCATTTTATAAATATTTTTGTTTTCTTGAACCAATTCTCGCGGATTATTATTCCCATTTCTCCAAAACAATTTTCCCTCTTTGCTTTCAATTCTAATTAAATACGCTCCTGGAGATCGATATTGGCCAACAATAGCATCAGTAATATTCAAATTTTCAGTTTCCTTAATTTTTTTATTATAATTATTTTTTAGTTCTTTTGTTAGTAACAAAACGTTTGTAATTTCATCTGCAATTGCGCCACTCCAAAGTCTGCTGTTGTTGCTCATTACAAAAACACTCAATTTATCATCTGGATATCTTACTATTTGCGAATGATATGAGCCTGTTCTTCCTGAATGATGTACAGATTTTCTATTTAATCGATCTTCCAATTCCAAACCAAAACCATAGGTTTGTATTTCGCTATTTTTAATTGGTTTTTGACTTTCAATTAGCAAACGATTGTTGTTATGATTAGCATTCTGAACAGCTTTTTCAAAGATTAA
This sequence comes from Polaribacter sp. Hel_I_88, assembly GCF_000687935.1. Taxonomy (NCBI): domain Bacteria; kingdom Pseudomonadati; phylum Bacteroidota; class Flavobacteriia; order Flavobacteriales; family Flavobacteriaceae; genus Polaribacter; species Polaribacter sp. Hel_I_88. The sequence goes on from NZ_JHZZ01000001.1 coordinate 1,609,570, forward strand.
TTGATCTTCTAAAGACGTGAATAAAAATCCATCTCCATACAAATTGGTAATCATTGGGTATTGTTGCCAAATTCCATCTCCCCAATCAGAATATGGCAATGCTATATTTGGAATTACGTACATATAATCTTTCAAAAATTGTGTATTTTTCATTCCTAAGTTTTCGAAGAAATTTTTAGAATAGTCATGAAAATCCTCACCAGAAGCAACAGCTATTATTTTTGTTAGAATCGTGTAACCAGAATTACTATACAGATATCTTGATCCTGGTTTAAATGCTAAGTCTTGCTGTTTTTCTAACAATTCTAAAGCATCGTTGTTGTCTAAACCTTCTCTTCTCCACCAAGGATTTTGCTGAATACTCATTAAATCATAAAAGTCTCGAACACCACTTGTATGGTTTAAAAGATGCCTAATTTTAATGGCTTCTTTTACTTTTGGATAAAAAGTTGGCAGGTATTTTCTGATGTCATCTTCCAAGCTCAATTTTTCTTCAATTGATAACTGCAAAATCATTAAAGCCGTAAATTGTTTTGCTGTTGATGCAATATTTGAAACCGATTTTTCAGTTGCTTTTACTTGATGTTGTAAGCTAATTAAACCTCTTGTTTTTTGATAAATTATTTTACCATCTTTTACAATTCCTACAAACAATGCAGGATCATTTTCAGTAATTTTTGAGTTTACAATAGAATCAATTTTTCTGAGATCTGAATCTTGAGCAATTGAAGAAGTTGCACAAAAAAGGATCAAAATTGAAATATATATTTTCATAAGTTTGTTTTTATTTTGATGCAAAGATGGCAAGTATTCATAGTTGAATCGCTTCAAATCTTGATTTGAGACAAATTTTCAGCCTAACTTCTTTAAATAATCTTTTGGCGATAAAGATGTGTTTTTTTTAAATGCTCTGTTAAAAGTAGCCTTGCTATTAAATCCACAGTCAAAAGCGATGCCTAATAAGGTTGATTTTTGATGTTCTCCGTTTTTTAGCTTTTCTTTTACGGCTTCAATTCTATACTTATTGATAAAATCGTTAAAATTCATTTCAAATCCTGAATTGATACTATTAGAAACTGTTTTGGTATTGGTATTTAACAATTTAGCGACATCAAAAAGTGTCAATTTGGGGTTTTTATAGATTTTTTCTTCTTGAATTAACTGTAATATTTTTTCTTTCCAAATTTTAATTTCTTGTTGATTAATAACTTCTTGTTTCGGTTTTTCTTTGATTTCAATTTCATCAAAAACATTAATATTTTCAGAATTTACATCACTCAAAAAAGACATTTTCACAGAATTTGCATATCCATTTATGGAAATATAAAGCACTACAAAAGAAAACATAATGTAATGCCAAAACTGACTTCCGAATTCTCCCCATTCAGGATTTAAAACAAAGAGTAAAACTCTTAAGATGATAATTGCTAAAAATGCAATCAAAAAATTTTGAATCCATTGAAATAAAATTGATTCCGCAAAACTAACTTTCTCAAACACCAGTTTTTTGTAGTTTGAATAATGTATTAAACTCAAAATCAAATAAAAAGACATGGAAATTACACCTGCTGATTGATACCAATTTGCCAAATCTTTATCTCTTCCATCAGCATAAAAGTAAAATTCGTCTAAAATGAGTTTATCTGTAATAAAAATTATCAAGCTATACATTAAATAAAGAAGTGCAGGAATAAAGTGTAAAAGTTCTTTTGTTGAGATTTTAAAAGCAGTATTTAACAAGCTTTTTGTGTAGAAATAAATAACAGGTCCAATTAATAAAACTTGCATAAAAGGAACAAAAAATAAGATTTCTCTTGTTGTTTTATTCGAATACCAATTTGCATAACCTAACATATATGGTGCAATGTACATGGCACATAAAAACAGCAAAAAACTCAACCATTTACTAGCCTTGTTGTTGTACAAAACGCCTTTTTTTAATAGTAAAAAAGAGAATACAATTCCGTGAAAAAAGAAGATTAGTAAAAGCGAACTTTTTTGTCCAAAACCAAAAGGGAAATTCATTTGCTAAAAGTAATCAATAATTTGTAAATTTATAAAATGGCAGCACACAATGAACTTGGTGAAAAAGGAGAAAAATTTGCAGTTGAATATTTACTCAAAAACGATTATAAAATTCTTGAGAAAAACTATCGATATTTAAAAGCAGAAGTAGATATCATTGCTCAAAAAGGACACACTTTGGTTGGAGTTGAAGTAAAAACAAGAAGTTCAGATTATTATGGAGATCCACAAGATTTTATCACTCCCAAAAAAATAAAATTACTAGTTTCTGCAGTCGATTATTATGTGGTGCAAAGAGATTTAGATGTTGAAGTACGTTTTGATATTATTGCTATTTTATATCAAAACAATAGATTTACAATGGAACATTTTGAAGATGCTTTTTTGTATTTCTAACGAAACTAAATTGTCATGCTGAATTTATTTCAGCATCTTTTTATCAATCAAAATGTCATTTTAAAATTCTTACATTTTCCCTAAAAACTCCCTAACATCATCAATTTCATCAGGTTTTGCAATAATTTTTTTATTTTTATCCAATACAAAATAAGTAGGAGTTGAGTTTATTTGGTAGGTTCTTGCAGTTTTATTTTCCCACTTATTTAAACCTAAAACATTATGCCAGCCTTGTAAATTTGTATTTTTATAAGTGTCCCAAGCATAAGAATCGTTCTCTAAAGCAAACGCAATTACTTTTGTATTTGGTTTAGTTTTCATGTAGGTATATAATTCAGGAATTTCTCTTAAACAATGAGAACAACCTGTACTCCAAAAAACCAACACATAATTTTCAGCATCATTTAAAGTAGATAATTTTAAGTTTCTGCCATTTTCAGTCCAAGAAAAATCTGGGGCAATTCTGCCAACTTCAGCAGCAAACAAAGCTTGTTTTTCTTTTTTAAATTTGGCATCTTGTAAATTTATTGGTAATTTATTGTAATGTTTTTCAAACAAATAATCTATAATTTCTAAATTTTTAGAGGTTTCAAACTGCTCAATTAAAAACTGAATAATATCTCTTTTATACGCTTGATTTTTAATTTTAGATAGCACAGTATCAATAGACGATTTAAAGAGAACTTGTTGTTGTTCTAAATCTTCAGCATAATTAATATAAAAAACATAATCTAAAACTCTGTTTATTAAAAAGGAGGAATTCATTAAGGTTTTGTTCGAGAAATCTAAATAATCGAAAAACGTATTTTTAATATTAGCCAAATAATCATTGGCAGAACTTAAGATTTCTGGAGTATTTTTTCTGGCACTAGCTTTGATAAATGGAGCAACATATTTGCCTTTTGCAGATTCAACATATTTGTTTTGAACAGCGTTTACATCTCTATACGCTTTTTTATATTTCTCTTTAAAATCTAAACTTGGGTTTTGCAAAACTGCTATTTGAATAGAGTCTAACCTTTGCTGCATAACAGAAATATCATTTATATAATTGTTGTATAACGTGTTTTCAGACGATTCTGTATACGCAACAGATTCCTGTGGATATTCTGGATTAAAAATAAAAGAAACATTCTCATTATTGTAGAAAAAATCTATGAAACTAGCACCTTCTAAAGCGTATGTTGCTCTATAAGTTCCTGGTTTTGCAGATGCAGGTAATTGTATTTCGAAAGTGCTAACAGCTTCTTTTCTATTTCCAATTAAAAGTGAATCTGTTTTTAAAGTAGTGTTATTTACAAAAACCTGTTTTGTGCCTTCAATTTTATAAAGTATTAACCAATCTGTCTTTAATTCTGGACTTACTGCTCCTTTTATAGTATGTTGTGCAAAAGATATTGATGAGATAAACAATAAGATAGGTAGTATTTTTTTGATCATTTTGTTTCGTTTTTTCTATAAAGATATTTGTCAAGAAGTATACCAAAAATAACATTTCTCTAACAAAATGAATTATATTGTAACGTTAAATTATAGGATATGTTTTTTTCTGATAAAATTGTGTGGATTACTGGTGCTTCTTCTGGAATAGGAAAAGCATTGGCTTTAGAATTATCAAACCAAAATGCAAGATTAATTTTATCTTCCAGAAAAATGGAGGATTTAGTGTTGGTGAAAAATGCATGTAAAAGCCCTGATAAGGTAAAAATTATCACTTTAGATTTAGAAGATTATCCAAATCTAAAATCAAAAGCAAATGAAGCTATTGCTGCTTTTGGCAAGGTAGATTTTTTGATAAATAATGGTGGAATTAGTCAACGGTCTTTAGTAAAAGACACCACTATTTTGGTTGATAAAAGAATCATGGATATTAATTATTTAGGAACTGTAGCTTTAACAAAAGCTATTTTGCCTCATTTTATCAAAAATAAAAGCGGGCAATTTGTAGTAACCACAAGTATTGTTGGTAAAATTGGCACACCTTTACGTTCTAGTTATGCAGCAAGTAAACACGCTTTACATGGTTTTTTTGATAGTTTACGAGCAGAAATTCATCAAGAAAATATTGCAGTAACCTTGGTTTGTCCTGGTTTTATAAATACCAATATTTCTAAAAATGCTTTAACAGGAAATGGAACTCCACAGCAAAAAATGGATACTGCTACAGCAAACGGAATTCAGCCAGAACGTTTTGCAAAATTAATGCTAAAAGCCATTGAACAAAGAAAAGAAGAGGTTTATATTTCTGGTGCAAAAGAGAAATTAGGAGTGTATGTAAAACGCTTTTTCCCAAAAATATTTTCGAAAATGATCAAGAAAATGAGTGTTACTTAACATTAAAAAAGCCACGAATTTTGGCAAAAAATATTATTTAATTCTTAAAATAATCCAATTCTTCAAAATAAGTAACAATGGCTTCTTTCATTAGTACAGTTTGTTCACCAGGTTTTAGGTTTGGTAATTCTGTAAGTGTTTTGTAATGTGGCCAACCATCATCATCAAAATAATCGAACTCATAATACCCATAAGGTTCTAACAACTTGCAGATTGCAATGTGCATTAGGTTCATTTTTTCGTCCTTTTTAAATTCTCTATAACCTTGTCCCAATTCTTGCACACCAATTAAATAGATAATTCCATCCACATTTAATTCATCACCTTCAGAGAAATCATTCGTTAATTTTTCAACTAAAAAACTCCATTTTTCTTTTAAGTCGCTTACTTTGGTCATAAAATATATTTAATTTGTAAAGATACAATGCCCATTTTTAATTTGTAAAAAAAGGGTGTAGATTTACAGAAATTATTTTAAAAATGAATATTATTGACATCATTCTTATTGTAATATTAATTTTTGCAGCTGTAAGAGGTTTTATGATAGGGCTTTTTTCTTCAGTAGCATCTTTAGTAGCCATAGTTGCAGGTGTTTTTTGCGCTATTCACTATTCGCATTATGTAGAAGCAGAATTCCAAGATTCTGTTTTGGAGTGGTCCAGTAATACCTATAAAATAGCCTCTTTTGCAATTACTTTTTTAGTAGTAATCCTTAGCATTATTTTTCTTGGAAAACTGTTAACTAAATTGGCAGATATAAGCTCTTTAGGATTGTTAAATAAGATTTTAGGTGGAATTTTTGGAGCGTTAAAATGGTCTTTGCTGTTAAGTGTTCTTTTTCTTTTATTTGATAAATTTAATAAGACAATACCTTTTGTAGAAAAAGAAACCTTAGAAGAATCTATATTATTTACTCCTGTAAAATCGATTGTACCTACTTTGTTTCCTGCAATTTTAGATAATAAAAACCCTTCTTTAAAATTTAAATAGGGTTACATTTCTACTGTATCTAACCAACTAAAATAGTTGTTATAAACATTCTCCTTTTCTAACTCTACGTATTCTAAAAATGCTTTTGCAACAGGCGATAATGCTTTCTTTTTTAGATAAATTAATTTCCAAACCGATTTTAAAGGTAAACCTTTAGCAGGTATTATTTTTAATTCATTTTGATGTAATTCGTTTTTAATACTTAATAATGATACAATTGATACACCAATATCGGCTATAATTGCTTGTTTTATAGCTTCGTTTGACGTGAGCTCGAGTTTAATTTTTGGTGCAATTTTTTCTTGTTTAAAAAACTGTTGCATTGTATGTCTTGTTCCAGAACCATCTTCTCTATAAATTAAAGGAATGGTTTTAAAGATGGATTTATCTGTACCTTTTTGACTAATAATTTTGTTTTCTTTTGATGCCACCAAAACCAATTTATTTTCCATTATTGGCAACTCTATTAAATCTAAATGATCTGGACTTACAGTTACCATAGAAAAATCTACTAAATTTTGCTCCAAATCTTTAATTACGGTTGTTTTGTTAGATACATCTAAAACCAATTCTACTTTAGGGTGTTTTTTTAAAAATCCGTTTAAAAAATAAGGAACCACATAATTACCAGTAGAAACAACTGATATTTTTAATTTACCCGACAGCAACCCTTTAAAAGCTTCAGTTTTATACTGTATGGTTTTAGTTTTATTTAAAATTTCTTGAGCAATGGTAAAAATTTCTTTCCCAAAATCGGTTACATAAAATTGTCTTCCAATAACTTCGGATAAAGGAATATCAAACTGATCTTGAAAATTTTTTAGTTGAATTGATGCAGCTGGTTGAGTCATATTTAATTCATTAGCAGCTTTTGTAATGCTCTTGTTTTCTACAATCGTTGTAAAAACTTTAAGTTGATGTAAAGTAAAATTCATAAATCTATTTTATGTATAACATAACAAATTTAAATAAAAATATATGAATGAATGGTTTTAGTTTTGTACCACCAAAACAATATTAAAGTAATGAATGTAGATATTTTAATTAGCAATTTAACAAATCCTGTTTTGTTATTTTTTGTATTAGGAATTATAGCATCTTTAGTAAAAAGCGATTTAAAAATTCCAGCATCGTCATCAAAATTTATCTCACTATATTTATTATTTGCCATTGGTTTTAAAGGTGGTCAAGAGCTATCTCATAGCGAATTTAATGCAGAAATTCTATATTCAATTTTATTTGCGATTGGTTTGTCTGTAATTGTACCTTTATATACTTTTTATCTTTTAAAAAGAAAAATTGGTGTTCCAAACGCTGGCGCAATTGCTGCAGCTTATGGTTCTGTAAGTGCAGTAACTTTTGTAACAGCAGTTTCTTTTTTAGAAAATCAAGGAATTACTTTTGGTGGACATATGGTGGCAATTATGGCAATTATGGAGTCTCCAGCCATTATAGTTGGTGTTATTTTAATTATGATAAATGACAGCACTAAAAAAGAGAAAAAATCCATAGGAAGTATTTTGAAACATTCTTTTACAAGTGGTAGCGTTTTAATGTTAGTAGGTAGTTTGGTAATTGGTTTAATTGCAGATGCTAGCCAAGCTAGAGGAATTGAGCCTTTTACAACCGATATTTTTAAAGGATTTTTATCGCTTTTTTTACTAGAAATGGGCATGGTTACTGCAAATAGAATTAAAGGGTTTAAAAAATATGGAATGTTCTTATTTTTCTTCGGAATTATGGTGCCACTTTTTAATGGAATAGTTGTAGCCTATATAAGTGGATTTATTACTGAAAGTGCAGGAAATAGATTGTTGTTTGCAATTTTAGCTGCTGGTGCTTCTTATATTGCTGTTCCTGCAACAATGAAACTTGCAGAGCCAAGAGCTGATGCTGGTATTTATATTCCTATGGCTTTAGGGATTACTTTCCCTTTTAATATTACTATTGGAATGCCAATTTATTATGCTGTTATTAACCTATTTTAAGAATAAATAAACTTAATAAAAAACCCATCAAAATATTACACTTTGATGGGTTTATATTTTTTTAATAAATTTTATTTTTTCTCTAAATCTAGCGTAAAAATATCATCTAAATGTGCAGTACTATCCATAGATACTTTTAAATCTTTAATGATACCATCATTTAAACCATATACCCATCCATGTATTTCTAAACCAGTTTCATTTTTCCATGATTGTTGCACAATTGATGTTTTTGCCAAATCGTAGACCTGTGCTTTTACGTTTAATTCAACCAACCTGTCAAAACGTTTTTTATCAGAATCTAATTTATTTAATTCTGTAATATTTTCTTTGTAAACTTCTTTTATGTTTCTAATCCATTTATTTATCAACCCTAAAGATTTGTTTTGCATAGCAGCTTCCACGCCTCCACAACCATAATGTCCACAAACAATTATATGTTTTACTTTTAAATGATTTACGGCATAATCTAATACGCTTAGCATATTCATATCTGTATGCACAACCATATTTGCAATATTTCTGTGTACAAAAATTTCACCAGGAAGTGTGCCTGTTATTTGGTTTGCTGGTACTCTACTATCTGCACAACCAATCCATAAAACAGGTGGTTTTTGTCCTTTAGATAATTCTTCAAAATATGTTGGATCTTTATCAATTTTATTTTTAACCCAATTTTTATTGTTTTCTAATAATTGATGATAATAAGTATTTTTCATTTTATATATATTAATTGGTTGTACTTCTATATTTTTATCAAGAAAATAAATAGTTATTATTTTCTCTTTTGAGTTGGTTTTAAATTTAATTTAAAAAACTCAATAAAACTATCTGGATTTTCTTCAATACCTCTTTCAGAAATAATTTTTATATCTATGTTTCTCTCTCTTGCTTTAATTGTAAAATCATCTAAGATCTCTATAATATCATGATCTAAATAGGTTGTTTTTCTTACATCTAATTCTAAATAAGTGTTTTTAGGCAAACTGTCTAATTCATTTAAAATAGATCCTTTGTTAAAGAAGGTAACCTCTTCAGCAAGCGTCATTTTAATTTGATTTCTATCATTACTTTTATCTTCAATATGTAAAAAGTGTGAGTTTTGAAAACTTTTAATTAAAATAACTACAATACCAACACCTAAACCTAAACCAATACCTACTAGTAAATCTGTAAAAACGATACCTACAATAGTAACAATAAATGGTACAAATTGTTTCCAACCAAGGTTGTACATTTTTTTAAATAAAGAAGGTTTTGCTAATTTATAACCAACAACTAATAAAATTGCAGCAAGTACAGATAATGGAATTTTATTAAGTAAAGTCGGAATTAATATTACAGAAATTAATAATAAGAAACCATGTATTATTGTTGATAATTTTGTTCTAGCACCAGATTGCACATTTGCAGAACTCCTAACAATTACCTGTGTAATTGGCAAACCTCCTATTAAACCAGAAATAATGTTTCCTGTTCCTTGAGCTAGCAATTCTCTATTTGTTGGTGTAACGTTTTTGTTTGGATCTAGTTTGTCACAAGCTTCAACACTTAATAAGGTTTCTAAACTAGCAACTAAAGCAATTGTAAATGCAACTATCCAAACTTCTGGATTTGTTATTGCCCCAAAATTAGGAAAACTAAACTGATTTAAAAAAGAGTTGATATCATCAGGAATAGGAACATTTACCAAATGTGATTCTGATATTTTTAATGATTCATTAGAACCTGTTAGCATATAAAAAACAATACCTAAAACAACAGCAACTAATGGCCCTTGAATTATTGTAAAGAATTTTGCTTTTTTTGATAAAACCTTGTCCCAAAATAGAATCACTGCCAATCCTATAAGACCAATAACTAGAGATCCTAAGATTAGATTATCAAATATATTTAAAATTGCAGAAAAGGTGTTTTCTCCAGAAGTTTCTATAAAACTATCTGCACCTTCTGGCTCTGCATCATATCCAAAAAAGTGAGGTATTTGTTTCAATATAATAATAATACCAATACCTGTTAACATTCCTTTAATTACTGACGAAGGAAAATAATATCCTATAACTCCCGCTTTTAAAATTCCTAAAACTATTTGAATAATTCCTCCTAAAACTACGGCTAATAAAAAATTTTGATATCCTCCTAAAGTACCTATTGCTGTTAAAACTATTGCAGCTAAACCTGCAGCTGGACCACTAACTCCAAGTTTCGACCCACTAAGACCACCCACAACAATTCCCCCAATAATACCTGCAATTACGCCAGAAAATAAAGGCGCTCCACTGGCTAATGCAATACCTAAACACAAGGGTAATGCTACAAAAAATACTACAATACTTGCAGGTAAATCCTTTTTGATATACTTAAACATATATAAAATATTTAACTCTAAATAATGTATTTAGAGTATTTTAAATTTAAAATGATAATTGATTTCTTACTTTATAAACTATTTGTTATAGTAAGTATTTTGGAGGTGGAGTAGTAATTTTAGGGTATTCAGAAATGTAGTTTTTAGATTGGAAACTAATATTTTTCATTTTCTGAATTTTATTTAAAACCAAATAAGAGTTTTCATTTTCTGAAGCTATTTTTACTTTGATCTCTTTTATAGAATTGTTTCCTTCCTCTTCTTCATTCATATTAACAAGAAGAGAAAGATTTATGCTATCATCAACCACACTAATTACAGTAGGAGCGATTAGTAGAATTGAAAATATTAATGAAAAAAAAAGGGCTATTTTAACTTTCAAATAAATTATGTATTTATTTTTGAAAGATATAAAAATTTTAATAGAATGGTAATTATTCGTTTAATAATTTTATTTCTGAAGCAATTATCCAGCCGATTTTACCATCAGCAAGTTTAATTTTATTCCAATTATCAATAGTATCTAAAACAATTACTTTTGTACCTTCATGTAGTGTAAAAACCTCATCTGAGTTAAAAGTTGGTGCGTTTCTAACTTCAGTTGTTTCTGCAAATACAATAGCTTCTTTATTTTTTTTATAGAATGTATATTGATTGTAAGTGATAAAAAATGAAAATATCAATAGTATAAAACTAATAAGACTTGTTGCAAAATAAAACCTTTTCTTGGAAGGCGAATTAGAAAAATAGAATAATAAAAAGAGTAAACTACCTAAAAAAGAAAATACAATAACTACAATTGCCCATTGATTATAGGAGAGCTTTTGCAACCAATTTTCATTAAACTTTTGAAAAACAGTTTTTGGTAATTCTTCAATATTATCTAAAGCCAAACGTTTTGCAAAAACTAAATTGTTTTGAACATCTTCATTTAAAGGATTTATTTTTAAAGCTTTTTCGTAATAATATATAGATGGACCAACTTTGTTTAGTTTGTAATAAGCATTCCCAAGATTATAATATAATTCAGACGAAACCATACCTTGGTCTTCTATTTTTTTATACAAGTCTATAGCTTCTTCAAGTTTGTCATTTTTGTATAAATCATTGGCAGTAGAAAACAAGTTTTCAGCATTTTGAGCAACTACAGAGTTGGCAATTATCAACAATAAAAAAAGGATTTTTTTCATTTTATAACTGTTTATCTAATTCAACGATTACTTGTTTTGCTCTCTCAAATTCCTGTTTCATTTCAGTGTCTGTAACAGGTGTGTAGCGTGCAAAATCAGATGCTTTTAATACGTCTATAAATTGTTTAATAGTAGTTTCATTTACTTTTCTTTGTTCAAGAATTTTTGCAATATTTTCTTTACTTATGTCTGCAATTTCTACAATTAATTTTGCTTTTAAATAATTGTGTAAAGCACGCTCTAAAGCTTCGTAAAAAGCTTCTTTTTTACCTAGTTGTTTTTGTGCTTCCGATAAATATTTTTTAGCTAATCTTTCTGCTTTTCTTAATTTAAGACCAACAAGATCACTATTACGTTTTTCGTTGTTTTTAGCAATGATAATTCCTATAGGAATAATTGCTAAAGGCAGCAATAATAAAAGGTAGAATAAGTAAGATTTGTAAAAATCGTTATTTTCTTTGGGTGTAAAAGTGCTTTGGGTTTGTATATATCTAAAATTGTTGCCAGAGGTAACCACATTTTTCTTTGTAGCAGAATTGCCATTATTTGTAATTAATTCTTTACCCTCAGTAACATTTACGTACAAATCATCAGTATTAATAGTATTGTACTCTTTTGTATTTGGATTAAAATATGAGAAAGATACATTTGGTATTTTATATTTGCCTTTGTATTGAGGAACAACAGTGTAAGAATCTGTTACAGAACCACTCAAACCATCAGTTGTAATTCTTACGTCTTCTTTTCTTTCTGGTTGATATTTTTCTAATTCAGCAGGTGTTTCTACAGAAGGTAATTCAAATAATTTTAAGTTTCCTTTTCCTGAAACTGCTACTTTAATTTGAGATGATTCATTTGCTTTTAAAATATCTTTACTTAGAGAAACATCAAAATTAAATTCACCAACAGCACCTGTAAAGTTTTCTGGTTTGCCTTCAAAAGGAAGACTTTCTGGACTAATAACTTTTTTGGGTGATGAAAACTCTTTTCTTATATTTTTGGTGATTACGTTTCCAAAAAAGTCTGCTCTTCCTGTGGGTACACCAATGGTAATATCCATTTTCATTGGGTCTAACGTAAGTCTTCCTGTTTTTGTAGGAATTAGCAACGCTTTTTGAAGTACTATATATCTATAATTTTCTCCATTATATTTCCCCATTTTAACAGGGAAGCCATTTATTTTAATTTCTTGATTCCAAAAACCATTGTATTGTGGAGCTTCAGTTACAGAAGTATCATAAACACTTATATTTTCACTTACATACAATCTATATTCCACATAAATACCTTCGCCAACATATGGTTTAGATTTAGAAATTTCTGCTACTAAATGAATATTTTGTTCGGCTATATAATTTGGATCATTTGGATTTTCTGGAACCTCAATAGCATCTGAAACAATAACTTTTATCATTTTAGAATTTAACGTATTTCCATTAATTTTAATACTTGCAGCATCAATAATTAATTCGCCTTTTCTGGTAGGTTGTAATATATATGTATAAGATTGAGAAAAACTAACTTTTCCGTTAATCCAAGATTGACTAACAGATTGGCTTGGGCCTTGAATAACCTTAAAATCACTAAATTTTGGAGGTGTAAAATCGTCTGCACCTTGTTTATTTATAGAAAATTCTATTCGTAAACGCTGGTTTAAGCCCAGTTTATTTTTACTAACACTTACCTCTAATTCCGCTTGTTGAGCAAAAGTAGCAAATGAAAGCAAGCTAAGTATACAAACAAAAAATCCTTTTCTAAATTCCATAAGTGGAAAGAAAGTAATATTTAAAACTGACTTTTTTAAATAATCTTTTAAATTCATAATAATCTTTCTTATTTCCTAAAGGAAAGAAATATTTGATTTATTTTTTATAGAGAAAGAGTGGGGCTTCCTTCCCTTTGGGAAGGATTGAGGATGGGCTTCTACCAATCTTTTTCCTGTTTTACTTTTTTACCCTTTGCCTTTTGGGCATTCATTTTCTTTTGTGTCTTTTTTTCTTCGTTATTTAAGCTTTCTAACAACTGCTTAATTTGTTCAGGAGACATTTTTCCTTGTTGTTGCTTAGGTTTTTGATCCTTATCATCTTTTTTAGGATCGTCTTTTTGATCTTTATTTTTATCCTGCTCGTCTTTTCCGTCTTTATCTTTGTCGTCTTTTCCTTCATTCTCTTTATCCTTTTCATCATCTCCTTCTTTCTTGTCTTTATTATCCTTGTCTTTATCGTCTTTGTCTTTATTATCCTTGTCTTTGTTATCCTTATTATCCTTGTTGTCTTTATTATCTTGATTTTCTTTGTCAAGCATTTTTTGAGCAACTGCTAAATTATAACGAGTTTCATCATCATTAGGATTGTTTCTTAAAGAGTTTTTGTAAGCATCTACAGCACCTTGATAGTTTTTTGTTTCCATCATTGCATTTCCAAGATTATGATACGCTTCTGCTTTTGTAAACTTATCTTCTGCTGTTTTTGCTGATAATTCAAATTGAGGAACAGCCTCTTTAAAGTTTTTATTTTGATACATAGCGTTTCCTAAATTATAACTTGCTTTGTCATAATTAGAATTATTGCCTAACGCTTTTTTATATGCTACAGAAGCATCTGTAAATTGATTTTGACTGTACAATTTATTGCCTTCTCTAACCATTTTTCTTGCCTTACGTTGTAAAGCAATTGAATCTTTTTGTGCACTAATTTCATTTGATGAAAAGATCATTAAGAACACAATAAGTATGTTTAAGTATGTTTTCATGTTTGTTATTTTTTCGTTTTTTCTTCGTTAAATAAATCTACTTTTTTCAACCATTTTGTTTTTTTATCAAACAAGAAAATATCAAAAAGTAAAAATAAAATACCTATTCCTAAAAACCATTGAAATTGGTCTTTATAATCTGAAAATTGTTTCGTTTCAAATTCGTTTTTTTCTGCGTTTGCAATTATGTCTGCCATTATTTTTACAGGATTTTCAGTAATATTACCATCCATATAATTTCCTTTAGCAACATCGGCAATTTCTTGTAAAACCTCTGGCATTCTTTTAGTAATTACAGTTTCTCCTTGGTTGTCTTTTTTATAACCAATCATTTCATTATTTAAACGCATTGGAATTGGTCCACCTCTTTCTGTACCAACACCAATGGTAAATATCTTTACTCCATCATTATTCAAATTCTGTGCCACTTGTTTTGTTTCTTCTTGATGATCTTCACCATCAGAAATAATAATTAAAAATCTATTGGTTTGATCATCATTATTATAATAGGTTTTGGCAAGTTCTAAAGCTTCGTTAATGGCTGTTCCTTGGCTAGAAACCATATCTGGATTTGCGTTTTGCAAAAACATATTGGCAGCTGCATGATCTGTAGTTATTGGCAAAAGTGGATACGCATTACCAGCGTAAATTATAATTCCAATTCTATCTGAACCTAATTGATCTATAATTTTAGAGATAATTTGTTTGGCTTTTTCTAGTCTGTTAGGAGCAATATCTTCTGCCAACATACTTTTAGAAACATCTAAAGCAAATACAATGTCTACACCTTCTCTTTTTACGGTTTGTAATTTTGATCCCATTTTAGGGTTTACCAAAGAAATTACTAAAAATGCAATTCCTAACAATAACATCAATAGTTTTAAACTTGATTTAAAGGTAGATGAATTTGGCGCTAATTTTTTTAATAATTCTGGATTAGAAAATTTACGTTGTGTTCTTTTTTTCCACCAAAAAACCAATAGAAAAACAACAATCATTATTGGAATGATTGCTAATAAGTAAAAATAAATTGGTTCTTCTAGTCTATACATTGTTTTAATGTGTAATTGTTTAATCGTGTAATTGTTGTTTGCGTAATCTAAATTTGTTTTTAATTGTGAATTGGATTTACAGTTACACAATTGAACACTTCAACAATTACACAGATTTCAATTGTGTAATTGATGTTTAACTGTTCAATTGTGATTTTCTTAAAGCGTTTAACATATTTGATATTTTATAAATTCTTTTTCTTAAATCAGTATAAACTTCATCATTTATAAATTTAAGTTTATTGCATAAAATAATATGATTTAAAACTTCCATTGTTGAGCTAAATGCTATTGTTGAAAAATGTGCTTTGTCTTTATCCGTAATTCGTGATGTGCCTTCTGCAATATTTGCAGAAATTGAATTTGATGCTCTTTTTAACTGACTTGTAATTCCAAACTTTTCATCTGAAGGAAAATTTCTTGTAATTCTATAAATTTCAACAGAAAGGTCAATTGCTTCTTGCCAAACCTTTAATTTCTCAAATGAAAATATGTACATCTTTTTTACAATTACACAGTTAAACGATTACACATAAATACATCAATTTAAATAAAACTCTTAAACAACGTATTTCTCAACAAGAATTCCAATAGTAAAAAACCAAGTGCTAAAAAGACTAAATCTCGATACATTTCTTGATAATTATAATATTTAAATTCTTCTATTTTTGTTTTTTCTAGCTTGTCAATTTCATCATAAATTTCTTTTAAAGTTTCGTTATCTGTTGCTCTAAAATACTTTCCATTGGTTTCTTTTGCAATGTCTTTTAGCAAGGCTTCATCAATTTCTACTTGTTGTTTTCTAAAATTTAAAAGTCCAGTTCTTGGATCTTTACTCCAAGGAAAATCTGCCATTCCATTTGTACCAATTCCAATTGTGTACACTTTAATTCCCAGTTCTTTTGCCAATTCTGTTGCAGTTCTTGGATCTATATTTCCAGAATTATTTACACCATCTGTTAACAAAATAATTACTTTACTTTTTGCTTTACTTTCTTTTAACCTATTTACACCAGATCCCAAACCCATACCAATGGCTGTACCTCCATCTAATTGACCCCATTGTAAACTAGAAATGGTACGTTTTACAATTCCTTTATCACTGGTAATAGGTGTTTGCGTAAAACTTTCTCCTGCATAAACCACAATTCCTATTCTGTCATTTGGTCTTCTATCCACAAAATCTACAGCAACTTTTTTTAAGGCTTCTAATCTATTTGGCTTTAAATCTCTCGCCAACATACTAGCAGAAACATCAATTGCCATTACAATATCTATTCCTTTATTCGATTTTGTTTTTTTACTTACAGATACATTTCTTGGTCTTGCCAAAGCTACAATGATTGCAGCCAAAGCCAATAATCTCAACAAACCTAAAATTGGTTTTAATTTTGATAAAATAGACGATTTTGTGTTAAAACCTTTAATGCTTGGCACTGTTAAAACAGCAGCATCTCTTTTACGGACAAAGAAAAACCAAACCGCTAATAAAGGAATTAATATCAGCAACCATAAAAACTCGGGATTTAGAAATTCGAAATTACTCCAGTTTTTCATCTTTGCTAATTGGTTTTGGTTTCAAATTATGAACTACTTCTTCAGCGTCTTTTCTATCTTCCTCTATTTCTGGAGCTAATGGTTTCGATTTTGCGAACTTCACTAAATCTGCTTCTTGTAATAAAGCTTTTAATTTTTTAATAGTTTCTTTAGTGGTATTGATCGTATTTGCATCATGGAAATCATTTAGTGTCTCAATAATTTCATCTGTTGTTTTTTCTAAAGCAGGTACTTTTAATTCACGCTCAATATAAGCACGAATTATTTCTGTCAACTCAATATAGTACTCTTTAACTTTATTATTTTGCCATAATAACTTTTCATCTAATTCGCCCAATTTATGCATTGCTTCTTCATAAGGAGGTAATGCAACATAAGTAGGTTCATCTTCTTCAAGTTTTCTTTTTCTGATAACAAACCAATAAATCCAGAAACCAATAATTAATAAAGCTGCTATTAATAAATAGATGTACATTTTAAAATCATCAAAAGTATAAGGTTCTTTTTTGATAGATTTAATTGGGAATTTTTTAATTTTTGTAGTGTCAATAGCAACTGTAGCAACGTTTATCAACAAAGAGTCTGTAAGATATGCTTGATTTTTTACAAAGACTTGCTGTTGAGGAATGTAAAATGCGCCACTATCAAAACCTGTTAACACATACTTTTGAATTAGCATATTGTTTAAAGTATCTACTCTAGCTGAATCTATAACTTCTAAACCTTGCAATTCCAATTTAGGTAGAATAACATTATCAGTTTCATTGACAGAAATTCTATAGGTAAATTGCTCTCCAATTCTAATTTTAGAAGTTTCAACTTGCGATTTTACCATCGAATTTTGAGCAAAAGAAGCAAAACCACAAAAAAGAAAAAGAAAAAAGCCTATCTCTCTAACTCTCTTTCCAAAAGAAAGAGAGCACTTGGCTTGTGCGTATTTTTCACTTGACTGAAAACCTTTAAATGTATTTCTTTTTTTCAACTTTTAATTATCTGTTTTAATGACGATTCCATTAACATTTACCATCTGAGTGTTCCTTCCAGTCGCCTGCATTGAGCGCAGTCGAAATGGGAAGGTTAGGATGGGCTTTTTATCTCCCTTTATATTTAAAATAACCTAATAATTTCTTTACGTAACTCTCGTCAACTCTCGTGTTTATTGTTCCTGCACCACTTCTTTTAAATGTACTTAAATAATAATCTGCAAGTCTTAATGCGTTTGCTTTGTAACTATTTCTTATTGATTTTGATGCTGTATTTACATATTGTATTGAGCCAGACTCAGCATCTAACATGGGTACCATTCCCAAATTAGGAATCTCCTCATCGTGTTTATCATATACTCTAATTCCTGTTAAATCGTGTTTTTTACTCGCTATTTTAGCTGTTTTTTCATAATCATCGTCCATAAAATCCGACAACATAAAAACGATGGCTCTTTTTTTCATCACACTAGATAAAAATTTTAAAGCCACACTAATATTTGTTTTTTTACTTTTTGGTTTGAACTCTATTAGTTCTCTAATAATTCTTAAAACGTGACTTTTTCCTTTTTTTGGTGGAATAAACAATTCAATATCATCAGAAAAAAGAATTAAACCAACTTTATCATTATTTTGAGTCGCAGAAAAAGCCAATGTAGCAGCGATTTCTGTAACAGTATCTTTTTTAAATTGATTGATGGTTCCAAAAGATTCTGAGCCAGAAACATCCACCATTAACATCATTGTTAATTCGCGTTCTTCTTCAAAAACTTTAATGTAAGGTTCGTTATAACGTGCAGTAACATTCCAATCAATGGCTCTTACATCATCACCAAATTGATATTGGCGCACTTCAGAAAAAGTCATACCTCGTCCTTTAAATGATGAATGGTATTCACCACCAAAAATATCATTAGACAAGCGTTTTGTCTTAATTTCTATTTTACGAACTTTTTTTAGTATTTCCTTTGTATCCATGAGCCCATCCTAAATCCTTCCCAAAGGGAAGGACCTTTACTTTTAGCTTAAATTCTATTTGATTGATTTTTTAAATAACGTCGATTCCATTTTGCTTTTTCTCCTTTGGGGGAATTAAAGGGGCTTATGGTACCTCTACTTCATTAATAATTAAGTTGATAATCTCAACAGATGTTACATTTTCTGCTTCTGCTTCATAGGTAATTCCTATTCTGTGACGTAAAACATCAAAAACAACAGCTCTAACATCTTCTGGAATTACATACCCTCTTCTTTTAATAAAAGCGTAGCATTTTGCAGCTCTTGCAAGGTTAATACTTCCTCTTGGAGATGCTCCAAAACTGATTAAATCTTTTAATTCTGGTAAATTATATTTTTCTGGATAACGAGTTGCAAAGATGATATCAAGAATATATTTCTCAATTTTTTCATCCATATACACTTCATTTGCAGCTTTTCTTGCTCTAATAATTTGCTCAACAGAAATTACTGGATTTACAGATGCAAAACCACCAGTTAAATTCTGACGCATAATAATTTGTTCGTCTTGTAATTTTGGATAATCAATTACAACTTTTAACATAAAACGATCTACCTGTGCTTCTGGTAAAGGGTAAGTACCTTCTTGTTCTACAGGGTTTTGGGTTGCCATTACTAAAAATGGTTCATCTAATTTAAAGGTAGTTTCGCCAATTGTAATTTGGCGTTCTTGCATGGCTTCTAACAATGCAGATTGCACTTTTGCAGGAGCTCTGTTAATTTCATCTGCTAAAACAAAATTTGCAAAAATTGGTCCTTTTTTAATTTCAAAACTGTTTTTTTGCATATTGTAAATCATGGTTCCAACAACATCTGCAGGCAGCAAATCTGGCGTAAACTGCACTCTACTAAAAGAGGCATCTACAGCTTTAGATAAGGTGTTAATAGCTAATGTTTTTGCCAATCCAGGAACACCTTCTAGTAAAATATGCCCATTACCAAGCAAGCCAATTAACAAACTTTCAATCATTTGTTTTTGCCCAACAATAACTTTGTTCATTTCTAGAGTAAGAATGTCTATAAAGGCACTTTCTCTTTCTATTTTTTCATTAATAGCTCTTACATCTACATCCATGATTTTGATAATTGATTTTTAAATTTTAGAAAACAAATCTACAATTTTAACATTTTGCCATTTGTTAAAAGTAGGTTAAAGATTTTCTAAGGTTTTGTTTATTTTAAAGGGATTCAGTATTGTATTTTAACAGTTTTATGTCATTATTTTTAAATTCGCCATAGGTAAAATATTGTATCCAATCGCCAAGATTAATATATGTACTTTTTGCTGATAAATTAATTTCTAAAGGTAAGTGTCTGTGACCAAAAATAAAATAATCGTAATGATTTTTTGTTAGCTTTCTTTTGCAATATTGTACCAACCATTCATTTTCTTCGCCTAAAAATTTAGCATCATCATCACCAGAAATTATTTTATTTTTTACGGACATGTATTGCCCAAGTTTTACACCTAAATCTGGATGCAACCATCTAAAAAGCCATTTGAATAAGGGAAAAGTAAACACTTTTTTCATACGTTTATAGCCTTTATCTTCGGGGCCTAAACCATCTCCATGACCAATGAGGAACTTTTTACTATTGATGATAAATTCTTGTGGCTTATGATAAACAGGAATATTTAATTCTTTTTCAAAATAATCATGCATCCATAAATCGTGATTTCCTACAAAGAAATAAATAGGAATACCAGCGTCTTTAATTTCAGCTAATTTGCCTAAAACTCTTACAAATCCTTTTGGAACAACAGTTTTATATTCGAACCAAAAATCGAATAAATCGCCTAATAAAAAAATAGCTTCTGCATCTTTTTTAATTTCATCTAACCAAGCTACAAACTTTTTTTCACGAGGAACACTAGCCTCAGGAGTTGGAGCACCTAAATGCTGATCTGATGCAAAATATACTTTTTTCTTGTTGGATGTTGTTATGGAAATCAAATTTTTGAAAAATTTTCAGGATCTTTTTTTGTAGGATAGACTCTTGTAATTAAAATTATATCATTAATATTTTTATAAAGAACTCTAAACTTTCTATTGATTATCATTCTTCTGCAAGATGGATCATATTTATCTACTTGCCATTGTTTGGAAAATATGGTTTCTTCGACATTTAAAATTAGTTCAACAATTCTTTCCGTAGATTTTTCTGGAGAAACTTCTGCATAATATTGTTCAATATCATCTAAATCTTTTTCTGCATCTAATGACCAAATAATATCTTTGAATTTACCATCATCCATAATATAATTAGATACTTTTTTTGTATTTATTTAAAAGTTCTTCTTGAGTTTTAAAGTTTCCTCTTTTGTATGAATTAAGGGCTTGTTCGTTTCTTTTTATGTATTCTTTTTTTGAGATTGCTTTTCCATCAATAGAATATGCAACAATTTCTTCTGATGAATTTTTGTGCGAGTCTTTCAAATTTTCCACATAATTCAAAACAGTTTCTAGAACAGAGGAATCTTCAATAGCATTTAAACTACTAACAATTTTGTTTTTTATTTCTAGTGTGCTCATATTTCATCAAATATAAAAGTTAAAGATACAAAATAAGAAATTTAATTAATTAGAATTCTCCAACTCTAAAACTTTTTGCAACATTTTATCATCTTGATGCATAATTCTGTAGAAACCAACATCACCAAAAAGAACGCTCGCAATTGAGGCTTTTAAATATTTTTTTAGGCTTTCTTTGGTTTTAAAAGATGGATTTGCTCTGTCTTTTATTTTTGATAAATAAGCATCTAAAACAGCTTCATCAGTATCAAAATCATTTACAAAATCTGCAATTTTCCATTTTGATAGCTTTTTTCTGTTACTATCAACATAATCAAAAGCAAAATTATTAATAGAATTGAAATAAAAACTAGACATGTAAGAAGTGGTATCTATTGCAACAAAAACATCAGGAATAATACCTCCTCCACCATAAACTATTTTGCCTTTTGGTGTTTTATATTGCAAAGAATCTATAACTTTTATACTGTCTTTGCTTAGCAATTCTCCGTTTGCAATTCTTTCTTGATAGTCTCTTCTGTAGTCTTTATCGCCATTTTTGTCATAAGGTTTCTGAATGGAACGTCCTGTTGGAGTGTAATATCTTGCCGTTGTTAAACGTACAGCAGAACCATCACCTAAATCCATCTCAACCTGCACTAAACCTTTACCAAAAGAGCGTCTTCCAATGATAGTTCCTTTGTCATTATCTTGCAAAGCACCAGCCACAATTTCAGATGCTGAAGCCGAATTTTCATCAATTAAAATATACAAACCACCTTTTTCAAAAGATCCAATAGAGGTCGCAAAATATTCTTCCACAAAATTCTTATTGTTTTTGGTGAAGACCATTAACTTTTTATTTTCTAAAAATTCGTCGATAATTCTGTTGGCAATATCTATAAATCCACCTCCATTTCCACGCAAATCTAACACCAAATCAGTCATACCATCGTCAATCAAATCACCAAGAGCAGCTTTAAATTCTCTGTATGTATTTCTTGCAAAACGATCTAATTTTATATAACCAATAGAGTCGTTAAGCATGTACGCTAAATCTACACTTTTAATATTTACTTTGCCACGAGTAACATCAACTGAAAATAAGGAATCATTACTTTTTCTATAAATTTGAAGCGCAACTTTAGTTTCTGGTTTTCCTTTTAAGTATTTTGGAACAATGCCACTTCTAAAATCCTTGCCATATAAAGTATCTTTATTAGCCATTAAAATTCTGTCTCCAGCTTTAATACCAGCTTTAATGCTTGGGCCACCTTTTATGGGTTGTACAACTGTAATGGAGTCTTTTATCATTCTAAATTGAACACCAATACCAACAAAGTTTCCTTGCATACTTTCTGTTACAGCTTGCAGATTTTCTCTTGGTATATATACAGAATGTGGATCTAATTTTCCCAACATTTGTGTAATTGCACCATCCAATAATTCTTCTGTATTTACGTCATCTACATAATCTTGCTCAATAAAGTTGATGAGTTTTTTTATTTTTTGTTCTTGCTTTTGTGTTTTAGTAAAAGACAATAAATTATTTGAATTTCCGCCAAAAAAAACACCAATTAAAATTCCTAAAACTACTGCAATCGAAAAGTAAATAGGTAGGTTATTTTTATTCATAAGGCAAATGTTTTAGTTCTACACCAGCTTTTTTTAAAAAATTTAATCCAGATGCGTCTCTGTAATCTTTTGCATAAACAACACGTTTTATACCTGCTTGATGAATAAGTTTGCTACATTGTACACAAGGTGATAAAGTAATGTATAAAGTTGCGTTTTTTGCAGATTGTGTAGAAGAAGCCACTTTTAAAATTGCGTTGGCTTCAGCATGTAAAACTTCCCATTTTGTTTCGCCATTTTCGTCTTCACAACAATTATCAAAACCAGTTGGTGTGCCATTAAAACCGTCAGAAATAATCATTCTATCTTTTACAATTAAAGCGCCTACTTGTTTCCGTTTGCAATGTGATAATTTACCCCACTCTAAAGCCATTTTTAAATAGGCTTTATCGTATTTTAATTGCTTTTTTTCTGTCATGCAACGAAATTAAAAAGATTTGTAGAAATGGAACGTTAATTAATAGACAAAATTTGTTTACCAGAAAACTCGTTCAAGCATCATTTGTATAGAAAAACCTATAACAATACTTGAGGTGACTAAAACCCAATCTCTTCTTTGCACTTTTAAGAAAGTTTTTAGTAATAAACCAATTATTAAAATGCCCAAAACAATAATTATTTGAGCAACTTCTATACCTAATGCGAATTCTATTAAAGGAAATAGTTTGTCTTCTTCTTTACCAATCATCATTTTAAAATAATTAGAGAACCCTAGACCATGAATTAATCCAAAAAATAATGCTAAAACTAGGTTGATATTTCCCTTTTTTGTTGGTTCTTTTTTAGCAGTTATAATGTTGATTAAACCTGTAATAAAAATGGTTAGTGGAATTAAAAATTCTATTAAATCCATTCTAATTTCCAGAATTTTGTAGGCGGATAAAGCTAGTGTTATAGAGTGTCCAAGCGTAAATAAGGTAACTAACCAAACTACTTTTCGCCATTGAAAATTATTAAAAATAACTGCTAAAACAATTAAGAATAAAATATGATCATAAGCAGAAAAATCGAGCACGTGTGTTAGCCCCATTTTAAAATATAGAATAAAATCGTCCATTTAAGATTTTAGATTAAGAAAACACCAAAGATATTAAAAAAGTATTACTGTTTTAAAGTGATTTTATTTGTTGATATTTACATTTTATTTACGCAAATAAGGTAGCAAAAGCCTCTTCAATTTTACCAACTAAAACTAATTTAATGCCATGATTTTTGGAAGAAATTTTATTGTATTTCGAAGCCACAAAAGTTTTATAACCTAATTTTTCTGCTTCCAAAATACGTTGATCTATTTTGGAAACAGGTCTAATTTCGCCAGCCAAACCAACTTCTGCTGCAAAACAAACATTTGGGTTGATAGCAATATCTTGATTCGATGATAAAATTGCAGCAACCACAGCCAAATCAATTGCAGGATCATCAACATTGATACCTCCAGTAATATTTAAAAAAACATCTTTTGCACCCAATTTAAAACCTGCTCTTTTTTCGAGAACAGCTAAAATCATATGTAAACGTTTTAAATTATAACCAGTTGTAGATCTTTGTGGAGTTCCATAAACTGCTGTTGAAACCAACGCTTGAATCTCAATCATTAAAGGACGAACGCCTTCTAAAGTAGAGGCAATGGCTGTTCCACTTAAATCTGCATCTTTTTTAGAAATTAAGATTTCTGACGGATTTGAGATTTCTCGCAAACCATTAGAAAGCATTTCATAAATCCCTAATTCTGATGTAGAACCAAATCTGTTTTTTTGACTTCTTAAAATTCTGTAGGTGTGATTTCTGTCGCCTTCAAATTGTAAAACAACATCTACCATGTGTTCTAAAATTTTTGGTCCAGCAATGTTTCCTTCTTTATTGATGTGTCCAATTAATAAAACTGGAGTTGCAGTTTCTTTGGCAAATTTTATCAATTCTGCTGATGTTTCTCGTATTTGAGAAATACTTCCAGGAGAAGCTTCAATAGAATTGGTATGAAGGGTTTGTATCGAATCGATTACCAAAACTTCGGGCTCAGTTTCTTCGATATTTTTAAAGATTTGTTGCGTGTTTGTTTCAGTTAAAATTAAACAGTTTGAGTTTTTTGCATCTAACCTTTCTGCTCTCATTTTTATTTGAGATTGGCTTTCTTCTCCAGAAACATACAATACTTTTTGGCTAATATTTAAGGCAACTTGTAATAATAAAGTCGATTTTCCTATTCCAGGTTCACCACCCAAAAGAGTTACAGAACCTTTTACCAAACCACCTCCTAAAACTGTATCTAATTCATTATTGTTTGTAATGACTCTTTCTTCAGGATTTAACTGAATATCAGCAATTTTTAAAGGTTTATTAATGGTTTGTTTGGCAGTTGTAGCTTGTTTCCAAACGCGTTTTTCTTCTTTTTGAATTACTTCTTCAACAATAGTATTCCATTCTTTACAAGCACCACATTGCCCAACCCATTTTGCATGTTGAGTGCCACAATTTTGACAGAAAAAAGTTGTTTTGGTTTTAGCCATTTATTTTAGTTACAAAGTTTTGAAAAATCAAAGTTACAAAGTAAAATTAAAAAATAAAGAGACTATTTTACTTTCTTAAATTTTGACTGTTATGAAGAATTGCGTGAATAAAAAAAGTTTTCTTTTCTATTGTATAATGAAGTCCAAATTGAAATCTTTTTGTAAATACGACTCTAAAATCTTTATATCTTTTTTGAAATAAATTTGGATTTTCTTTAATCGTTTCTATGGTTTTTGAAATTTCAAGGTATAATTCGGTTTCTAAGTTTTGTTTTTTGAAATCATACCATTTTAAAGCTTCTATAAGTTCTTTTTCTGCTGATGGCTTTATAATTGCTTTAAACACCATATTTTAAAGATAATTCAGCTTTTATTTCATTCCAATCTCTGCCACTTGTTGGGTTTTTCTGGTGATATAAAAGTCTTTTGTCTAAAATGTTTTTATGTTCCTCAGAAATTTGTGATTTTTGAGATGTTGTATTATAAATAGCCTCCACTTCGTTTAAAACGTTTTCATCTGTTTCTAGAATCCATTTTGATAATTTTTTTCTCCTCTCTTCTGTATTCATAAAGTAGCTTTTTACCAAAGATAATACTTTTAAACAATAAATTAATTTGAAGATTTTCTAAAAGTCAGCAAGTATTTGCGTTAGCGATTGAATGGCATGTTTGAGCTCTTTTTTCTTTTTCGGAAAAAAAGCGAGTAATGAAAGCGCGACCTTTTTAGGGAACGCCCAACTTCTTGATACTATTTTTTAAAAAAGAATTACTCGAAGTTATTTTGTTTTGTTTACAACTGGCAATAACAAGAAAGCCAAACCTCCAAAAACGATAATCATGGCTGTTTGTGCTGTCCACATAATCCAACCAAAAGCGTTTCCTGTAACTTTATCAATTCCAAAAAGTGCGAGTGCACTTGCAACTGCAACAGGATATAAACCTACACCACCATTGGTTGCAGCAATTGAAAATCCGCCTGCGATAAAGCCAATTAAAATGCCACCTACAGGAACTTCTAAACCATCTACAGCAGGAATTGTTGCCCAAAACATAGCAATGTACATTGCCCAAATAAAAACAGTATGGAAAATAAATGCCCACTTATTTTTCATGTTTAAAATGCTAAAAACACCTTCTTTTAAGCCAAGAAAAAAGCCTTTAACTTTAAGTGCAAATTTTGATTTTCCTTTTTTGATGTATAAAATAAAAACAGTAAAAAATACAATTACGATTAGTAAACTACCAAAAGTTTTTACGGGATTAAAATCTTTGGTTAAGAGTGCCCAAATAAAATCGAACTGAATAAAAAGCGTAATACCAACAACAAGTAGCATCATTATTAAATCTGCCAATCTTTCTGCTACAATAGTTCCAAAACCTTTTTCAAAGGGAATGTTTTCGTAGTTCGTCATGACTGCTGCTCTTGTAACTTCACCAGCTCTTGGTAAAAAGATGTTCATTAAATAGGCTACTAAAACTGCTAAGGTAGAGTTGATAAATTTTGGTTTGTAACCCAAAGGTTCTAATAAAAATTTCCATCTGTAGGCTCTAGACAAATGGCTTAAAATTCCGAAAAATAAGCCCAGAGCAATCCACCAGTAATTGGCGCTTTTAAAATACTGAACCAATTCTTCAGGAGAAACAATGGTTAATGAATACCAAACCAAAAAACCTCCCAAAATGAGAGGTATTATTATTTTTAAAACTTTTTTAATATCCAAAATTATGTAAGGGTGTTATCTTTTTCGTTCGGAAAAACTAATTGTGGTTTGAATTTTTTGGCTTCTTCTAATTCCATAAAAGCATATACAATTAAAATTAAAACATCACCAACAGCAACCAATCTAGAGGCTGCACCATTTAAAGTGATTTCGCCACTTTTTCGAGGTCCAGGAATTGCGTATGTTTCTAAACGATTTCCGTTATTATTGTTCACAATTTGAACACGTTCGCCTTCAATAATACCAGCAGCATCCATTAAATCTTCATCTATGGTAATGCTTCCTATATAATTTAAATCTGCACCTGTAACTTTTACACGATGGATTTTTGATTTTACAACTTGTACTAACATTTGGCAAAAATAAACATTTTTTAGTTACTAATTTTTTAATTGAATGTTATCTATCAATCTAATTTCGCCAGCAAAAACAGCAATAAAAGCTCTGTATTTTTTGTCAGATTCTTTTTTGATAATTGTTTCTAATGTTTTTTCATCGGCAATTGTAAAATACTCTAGTTTTAATAAAGGTTCTTTTTTAAATTGATTTTCTACCCATTTACTCACTTTATCAGCACTTTTATCACTAAATTTTTTCTTTGCTTTTTTAAGTGTTTTGTAAATAAAAGGAGCAATTTCTCTTTGTTCTTTAGTTAATCTAACATTTCTAGAACTCATTGCTAAACCATCTTTTTCTCTAAAAATTTTACACCCTTTAATTTTTAAATTTAATTGATGTTTCTCAACCATTTTTTTGATGATTTGCAATTGCTGAAAATCTTTTTGTCCAAAATAGGCATTATCTGGCTCAACAATTTCGAACAATGTTTTTACGATGGTACCAACTCCGTTAAAATGACCATCTCTAAATTTTCCTTCCATTTGATGTTCCAAACCATCAAAATCAAAACTTTCTGAAACGATATTTTTATGGTAAATTTCTTCTATTGAAGGATGAAAAAGCACATCACAAGCAACACTTTCTAATAATTTAGTGTCACTTTCTAACGTTTTAGGATATTTTGCAAGATCTTCTTTATTATCAAACTGCGTAGGATTTACAAAAATGCTAACAACTACTACATCATTTCTTTGCTGAGCTTGTTTAATTAAAGACAAATGCCCTTGGTGTAAAGCACCCATTGTTGGCACAAAACCTATTGTTTTATTTTGCGCTTTTAATGTTGCTAAATACACTTTTAAAGCATGTTTTTCTTTGAAAATAATCATAGTAAGTTACTGTATATAGAGTGCAAACTTACCAATTTAACATCATATTAGCATAATAATTTGTACTTTTGCGCATCTTATAAAAGAGTTGGATTTAATGAAAGACAAAAGAATTTTATTTGTATCGTCTGAAGTTGTGCCTTATTTACCAGAAACAGAGTTGTCTAAAACAGCTTTTGCCTCTGCTAAAAATGCCCATTCTAAAGGAGTTCAAACCCGTATTTTTATGCCAAGATATGGTGTAATTAATGAAAGAAGACATCAATTACATGAGGTTATTAGGCTCTCTGGAATGAACCTAGTTGTGAATGATATAGATATGCCTTTAATTATAAAAGTAGCTTCTATTCCTAAAGAAAGAATGCAAGTTTATTTTATAGATAATGAAGAGTATTTTAAAAGAAAGGCCGTTTTTACAGATGAAGATGATGAGCTTTTTGAAGACAATGACGAAAGAGCCATTTTCTTTGCAAAAGGAGTTGTAGAAACTGTAAAGAAATTAAACTGGGCTCCAGATGTTATACATATACATGGCTGGATGGCATCTTTACTACCTCTTTATTTAAAAGAATTTTATAAAGAAGAGCCTTTATTTACAGAAAGTAAAATTGTTACTTCTTTATATAAAAATGGTTTTGAAGGCGAATTAAATTCAGATTTGGCTGAAAAAGTACAATTTGATTTAAATAATCCAGAAAAAATAAAAACGATACAAACACCAAATCATAATAATATTTTAAAAAGTGCTATTGAAAATTCGGATGCAATTATTCATGGAAGTGAAACAATTGATGAAGATTTGGCTTCTTTTATAGAAAAACAAGAAAAGCCTGTTTTAGAATATCAAGAGGAGAACCTAAAAGAAGCTTATTTAAATTTTTATGCTGAATTAATAGCAGCTAATTAATCGTTTTACAGTGAGAAATTTTATTAGAAGAAGTGTTTATATAAGTGTTTTTGTATGCTTATCAGTAGCAATAGTATCTTGTGAAAAAGATTTTACAGATATTGGATCGAACGTGATTAGTAATGTGAAGTTTGATACCAATGTTGATTCAGTTTATGTTACTGCAGAAAATAGTCCTTTAGTCAGGATTCAATCAGATAATATAGGTTTAATAACACAACCTCAACCTACGGATTTAAATCAATATTTATTGGGTGTATATGCCAGCCCAGACTATGAAAAATTAGAAGCTTCTATTGTTTCTCAATTAGCAATTTCACCAGGTTTACAAGTTGTAGATGATGCAGATATTACAGATACAACAGATGTTGTTAGTGTTGTTGATACGGTTTTTTTAAAATTACCATATCAAGTAAGTTTAGACGCAGATGGAACAAAATTTGAAATTGATTCTGTGATAGGTGATAAAACCAAACCTTTCAATTTAAATGTTTACAGGACTAATACTTTTATTAGTCAATTAAATTTAGCAGATCCAACAAAGACAAACAAGTTTTTTTCTGATGCTGATTTTGAAAAATTAGGAGATCCATTAAATGATCAACTTAATTTCCCTTTTACACCTAACGAAAATGATACGATATTAGTTGTTAATAGAAAACTGTTTGATGGTTCCATTTATAAAAATGACACTGTTAGATATACAGCCTCTGCAACAAGTACAATTCCTGTTCCTTTTGCTAGAATTCCCTTAAACAAAGAAACTTTTAAGAATTTATTTTTAGATAAATACGGAGAAGCTGAATTTTCTTCCCCAGCAGCTTTTAACGATTATTTTAGAGGAGTTATTTTAGAGGCTTCAGGGAATGAAGGTTCTTTAATATCGTTTAATTTTATTAACCCTAATGCAGATTTAAATCCATCTATTGAAGTTTATTATACAAATACCGTTTTAAATAAAGGAACAACGGATACTTTAAAAACGGTAAGAAAAAATAATTCTTTTCCTTTATCAGGTTTTAGGATTAACACCTACAAGATGGAGGAGAAAGTATATACGGATAATAATACGATAAAAATACAGGGAACTGCTGGTAGTGAAGGCAATATTACTTTATTTGATCAAAATAAAATAGACGAGTTAAAAGCCAAAAATTGGTTGATTAACGATGCTACACTAACTTTTTATGTAAATAAAAATGCTGATTCAGAGAATCTTCCAGAAAGATTATATCTTTATAAGAGTAATCAAGTTGGTTCAAGTACTGTATTTACTCAAATAAAGGATGCCTATAGTGAAATTGCATCTGGTGGTATTCTTGGATTTTTAGACGCAGATGGAGAAAGCTATTCTTTTAAACTTACGGATTATTTATCTGATATTTTAAGTGGAGAAATCACCTATGATTCAACATTAAAATTAAAAGCCTTTAATCCCTCAGATTTACCAAATTCTACCAGTGATGAGTCTTTTAGAAATTATAGCTGGAATCCGAAAGCAGTTACAATTTTTAATAATACATTAGCAAATGGTGATAAAAGACCAATATTAAAAATATCCTATTCAGAAAAAAAATAAAAAGAACTAACTAAAAAAAAAGTGCAATGTGTGGAATTTCAGCTTACATAGGTTATAGAGATGCCTATCCAATAGTTATTAATGGTTTAAAAAGATTAGAGTATAGAGGTTATGACAGTTCTGGTGTCATGATTTATGATGGAGAAAAAATGCAACTTTCTAAAACCAAAGGAAAAGTTTCTGATTTAGAAAAAATTACGGACGCAGAAGAAGAAAGAAAAGTAGGTAAAATTGGAATGGGGCATACACGTTGGGCAACGCATGGAGTTCCTAATGATGTAAACTCACATCCTCATTATTCTCAATCAGGAGATTTAGTAATTGTACACAATGGTATTATTGAAAATTATGATACGATTAAAAAGGAGCTAATTACTAGAGGCTACACTTTTAAAAGTGATACAGATACTGAAGTTTTAATCAACTTAATTGAAGAAGTTAAAAAAACAGAAGGTTGTAAACTTGGGAAAGCTGTTCAGTTAGCATTAACAAATGCTGTTGGAGCTTATGCCATAACTGTTTTCGATAAAAATAGACCTAATGAAATTGTTGTAGCGCGTTTAGGAAGTCCTATTGCAATTGGTGTAGGAGATGCTAACAAAGAGTTTTTTATAGCATCAGATGCTTCACCTTTTTTAGAATATACAAAAAATGCCATCTATTTAGAAGATGAAGAAATGGCAGTTGTAAAATTAGGGAAAGAAATAAAAGTTTTTAAGATAAAGGACGACTCTAAAGTAGAGCCAACTATCCAGAAACTTCAAATGAGTTTAGATCAAATTGAAAAAGGTGGTTTCGATCATTTTATGTTGAAAGAAATTCATGAGCAACCTAAAGCAATTACAGATACTTTTAGAGGTAGAATGTTAGTGGAGGAAAATATGATTAAGATGTCAAGTATCGATGATAATCTTGATAAATTTTTAAATGCAAACAGAATTATTATTATTGCTTGTGGTACCTCTTGGCATGCAGGTTTGGTTGGAGAATATCTTTTTGAAGATATGGCTAGAATTCCTGTAGAAGTAGAATACGCTTCTGAATTTAGATATAGAAATCCAATTATTACAAATAAAGATGTTGTAATAGCAATTTCACAATCTGGTGAAACTGCAGATACTTTAGCAGCTATTAAACTAGCTAAATCAAAAGGAGCTTTTGTATATGGTGTTTGTAATGTTGTAGGTTCATCTATTGCAAGAGAAACACATTCTGGAGCTTATACACATGCAGGTCCAGAAATTGGAGTTGCATCAACAAAAGCATTTACAACACAAATTACTGTGTTAACTTTAATAGCACTTAAATTAGGAAAAGCAAACGGATCTTTAGCAGACCATACTTTTAAAGATTATCTTAAAAAGATGCAATTAATTCCTAGGCAAGTAGAAAAATTGCTGAAAATTGATGAGCATGTTAAAAGTATTGCAGCTGTTTATAAAGATGCAACCAACTGTTTGTATTTAGGTAGAGGTTTTAACTTCCCTGTGGCTTTAGAAGGAGCTTTAAAATTAAAAGAAATTTCTTATATTCATGCAGAAGGATATCCAGCAGCAGAAATGAAACATGGTCCTATTGCTTTGATTGACGAGAATATGCCAATTTTTGTGATTGCCACAAACAGAGGTCATTATGAGAAAGTAGTAAGTAACATTCAAGAGATAAAATCTAGAGCTGGTAAAATTATTGCAGTGGTTACAGAAGGAGATACGCAAGTAAGAGAAATAGCAGATCACGTAATTGAGGTTCCTGATACAGAAGAGGCATTAACACCTTTATTAACGACTATCCCTTTACAGTTATTGTCTTATCATATAGCAGTAATGTTAGGTAAAAATGTAGATCAACCTAGAAATTTAGCAAAATCAGTTACTGTAGAGTAATTTGTTTTGATGTTCTAAAATAGCGTTACAAAATTAATAAACTAAAGGTAGTGATTTTTTATCACTGCCTTTTTTCTTTTTTGTACGATTTTCTTTTGCTTGTGAATTTGATTAGGAGTTAGCATATAATCAGACAAATGAGGCCTGTAATTATTATAGATTTCGATAGCGTTTTGAACTATTTTTCTTCTAACATTTTTTAAAATGTTGACTGTAACATTATTTCAGGACGCGACATTTTTTTATATATACTTATCTCATTCTAAAATAGTATCCTATTTAAATTACTCTTTTAACCCAATTCTTTCTTTATCATTATTCTCTTTTAACAAAGGCGATTTTTTACTTGGAATAAAAAGAACATCATCATCCCATTTTGGATTATTATAAATTAAATCTTCATCTTTTGCACCTTTAGATGTTTTTACAAATCCACTATTATGAATCAAACAGTTTGTAATAAAGTTATAATTTCCTTTTAAGTCTATAGGTGCTTTTTGTTTGTAACTGTTTTCAAAAACAGTATTCGTAATCTCAACTGCATAAATTCCTGTTGTTTTTAAGAAGTTCCCCTTTTCTTCATTATTTACATTGCTAAAAACACAGTTTGTTACTACTAATTTTCCTCCAGGAATATCTTCTAGAGGTGTATTTCTAATATAGTTTACAGCTTCTTCTTCAATATCTTTAAAAACTGAATTTTCTAAAATAATAATATTGGCATTATAAAAACCGACTTCATCTTTATCATAAGATAAATTAAAACCTCTGTAGCTATTATCGAATCTCGAATTTTTAAAACTTAACGTATCTGCTTTTGTACCATTATAGGCTTTAAAAATTGCACCTCCGTCTTTATTGTTGAAATTTTTAAAAACCACATTATCCACAAAAACACTGTAAAGACCTCCTTCATTTTTGTCTGGTGAAACTATTGCATATTTTGGGTTTGAAACTTCACCATCAATTATAACATCACTTAAAGAAAATTTTACCCCTTCATTTACTCTAAAAAAGTAACTAATTGGTTTTTCTAAATCTTTCATTGCTGTTAAGATTGATGCACCTCCTTTATCACCTTTAATCGTAATATTTTTGTCAATTTTAATGGTTTTCTCAAAAATATACTCTCCAGTTTGTAAAATAAGGGTAGCACCAGCAGCAGCTTTAGCAATAGATTTTCTTAAAGATTCAACACCAGGTTCCACAATAATATCTTCTACTTCAATAACTGGAGCAATAATTTCTGGTTTCCAACCTGGGCCAGCTCTTAATTTTAATGCTTTGGGTAAATCTGTAGCATCTAAATTAAAAGCTCCAACATTAAATGCCGTTCTTTTTGAACCATTAATATCTTCTTCAGAACTTTTAGCGTTTATTGATGCAACTAACAAATCTGTATTATCTGCAGTTGGAATAGGAACATTTTGAAAATCTTTAAAAGTTATTTTAGTTGATGTAAAACCTTTTTCAGAAGTACCATTTGCATCTATATAATTGTTATTAAAGTTGATATTTGCAGATTCATCAACAAAAATCACGTTTTTATTAGATGTATTATTAAATACTAAATTGTTGGCAAAATTAACATTTGTAGGTGCTAGAGATTTTTCATCATCTTTACCTTCTCCAAATGAAATTGGTCCTGAATTGATGATGGTATTATTTTGGATATCAACATTTTTAACTTGTTCGTATCTATTTAATGGCGAGTTTGGCACACCATTCATAAGTACAATTGAGCCTCTATAGCCATCACCTAACAAACCTATCATTAAATTATTTCTGATAATATGTCCAGAATTAATTACTCTAATTCCACCTGTTTTAGATACTCCATTACCAAGAAATACATTTCTTTCTACTAAAGCATTATCTCCATGTCTTAAAGTTAAAGCTCCTTTACTTCCCAAAAATAAATTGTCTCTAAAAATATTATCTCCAGATTTGTTAGAAATTATTTCTATTTCCCCATCACAACCTGCAAATATGTTTCTTTCCACTAATGTTTTAGAAGATTTTTTGGAATTTGCACTTGTACCAATTCTTATCGTTTCTCCACCATTTGTTCCTAATTCTGGCCTTACTCCAAAGTAATTATAATCAATCTTATGATTATTCTCTATATGTTCATCACCTTTTAACCAAACTACAACTGTAGTTCCAGGACTCATTTTACCAGTAAAATTATTGTGATCTACTCTGTTATTTTTACCCCAAATATCTACCCAGTGATTATTTATACCATCTTCAACAGCAAAATAAGAAATTGTTGAATTGGTTAATCTACAATTATTAGCAAATTCTTTAGAATTTTTTCTAAATTGAACAACAGATTTGTAAGTAGACAGACCATCTTTAAACCATAAACCGCTAACAATTATATAATTACCATATATATTTAAAGTGGAATTTCCAGAAATAACTACTTCTCCAGCATTTTCTGCTTTTACAATTATAGGATTATCCTCTGTTCCATTTCCATATGCATTAAGTTCTACATCTTTCCAAGTTCCATTTTGTAATACAATTGTAGTTCCAGGCTTTGCTGTTTTTATAGCTTTATTATATTCTAAAATACTAGAAACTAGAAGTTCTTGGGCATATCCTTTAATTGAAAGTAAAGAAATAATAAAAGTAAATATTAATGTTGTTTTTTTCATAAGATAAATTTATAAATTGAACATAACTTAATTAATCAAAAAGTAAACCAAATTATATAAGAAGGAATTTAAAAATAAAACACAGGTTTATTACTCTATCTTTTTTGGTAAACCAATTTGGTAAACCAAATATACATAAGTTTTATAAATAAATAATTTTATATTTAATAAGCACACTAAAAATTATTTATTTATAAAATTCATAAACAGCTCATATTAAAATATATAAAAACTATTATTTTTGCACCTGAAAAGAACCTTAAAAAAAACAAACAAAAAAAACAAAAAGTGTTTGCCAGATATATAAAACTTGTTATATTTGCATCGCTCTAAGAAACAGAGCGCATACGTTCATAAAAATAAGACTGCGAAAGTAGCTCAGGGGTAGAGCATCACCTTGCCAAGGTGGGGGTCGCGGGTTCAAATCCCGTCTTTCGCTCTAAACCTTTTATAAAATTTCATGCTGAAGTGGTGGAATTGGTAGACACGCTGGACTTAAAATCCAGTGGTCAGTAATGGCCGTGCGGGTTCAAGTCCCGCCTTCAGTACAAGAACCGTTGTTAATCTTTTGATTTTCAACGGTTTTTTTGTTTTATCAAAAATTACAATTTTAAGAACAACAAAAAACCAAGTGTTACTGATACCTATGGCTTACTTGGGGTAAATAGACAGGATTATTATCCAGCTATAAAATCATTACAACAAAGACAAATATTGAGTTTTAAGGTTATAGAACTTGTCAATCAAAAGCGTCTTTTAATGCCAAAAATTGGTGCTAGAAAACTGTATTATTTATTAGAAAATCAGTTAAATTTTCTCAGATTTGGAAGAGATAAATTATTTAAAGCAAATTATTTATTAATCAAACCAAAGAGAAAATATTATATCAAAACAAACTCGTATCACAGGTTTAGATTTTACAAGACCAGAACAAGTTTGAGTAAGTGATATTATCTGCATTGGAAAACAGGAAGAACCCAAGTTATTTAGCCTTAATAACAGGTGTTTACTCTAAGAGAATTATCGGATATAAAGTTATAAAAGTTTAAATGTAGATGGTTTTTTATCCGCTTTAGAAATGGCTCTAAAAAAGATAAATTATAAAAATAAACCTGTAATTCATCATTCTGATACAGGTTTACAATATTGCTCAAATGAATATCAAAAAATATTAGATAAACAAGGATTTAATATTGATAAATACGATATATTTATTAATGTTAAAAGAAAATTAGTTCAAAACGCTATCGAAATCTATAATAATTGCAGGTCTCATTTGTCTAATTATATGCTAATTGCTAACCAATTGCACAAGCAAAAAAAATCAAAAGAAAATCATATAACAAGAAAAAAGGCGGTGGTAAAAAATTGTTACCTTTAGTTTCTAAATTTTGTAACGTTATTTTAAGACGTCACAAAAAGTCCATTAAAAAAGGGTTTACAACTCTTTTAAAGTTGTAAACCCAATATATAAACAAATTCAAATAATTAATATTAATTTATATAGCCAGGATTTTGAGTTATAACTCCATTACTAGCTAAAACTTCTGAATTTGGAATTGGAAAAACATGATAATTTGAATTGATTGTTTGTCCCATTTCAGCATCAACAGTTCCTGTTCTTACTAAATCAAACCATCTATGGCCTTCAAAAGCTAATTCTAGTCTTCTTTCATCTTGAATAGCTTCTCTTATAGCTGATTGAGAAGTGATTGTTCCTGTTAAACTATTTAAACCAGCTCTATCTCTAATGTCATCTAATAAAGGTAACACTGTTGTTGCAGGAGAACCAGTTTCGTTTAAAGCTTCTGCATATAATAAGATTACATCAGATAATCTTAGTTCTATAAAATCTTGTTCAAGAGTTTCATTATATTTATTTCCTACAGATAATGCAGGGTTAATAGATAAATCTTTTCTTAAGTCAGTTCCTCCTCCAGCAGCACTACTAGCATCAAAAGCAGCAGTTAAATCAGAATCTAAAGGGAAAAGTGATTTTGTATCACCACCTTCAAACCAACCAGCAAAATCTGTACCTGCTGTATATGCAGAAGGAATAGAACTTGATATTTGAGTTGCAAAAATAATTTCAGAACTTGAATCATTAGTAACGTTTGCAAAATTACTTTCTAAAGAAATTCCTGCAGAACTAGCGCCACTTATAGCAGCAGCAAGTTGTGTAGCTGCTCCACTAAAATTACGCCTGTGCATATAAACTTTTCCAAGAAATCCTTGAGCAGCAACTTTAGTTGCACGTCCACTTGATAAACCAGAATTATCTAAAGAAGCAATTGCGTCTTGAAAATCTGGAATTATTATAGTATTATAAATACCTTCTGCAGGTTGTCTTGCAAAAATAGTTAAATCTTCTGCACTTGGTGCTTCATCTAAATTAACAGGTACATCACCAAAAACCATTATAAGTTTAAAGTAAGATAATGCTCTTAAAAATTTTGCTTGTGCAATATCATTGGCTTGTGTTGAGTTATTAATTACATTATTTGCGCTTAATATTGATTTATACAAGTTACTGTAAAATGGACGAAAAAATTGTTCAACCAAATCTCCACCTGCTAAATCCGAATTAAATCTGTCGAATGCAGGATAAGGTTCTTCATCCATCAACATATTATCTGCCCTAAAGTCTCCCATAATTGCTAATGGAGTTGCAGTTCCTGTTTGATAATGGTAAGCTGCATTTAGAACACCCGTTAAATCTGTTAAAGCACTTGCCTCAAGTTGTTTTGGAGGTGATTGATCTAAATCATTATCACAAGCTGTAATAAATAATACAACAGCTAATAGTATATATAAATTTTTCATTTTTTTCATTATTTTTCTAATTAAAAATTAACATTTATACCAAGTGTAAAACTTCTTACAATTGGGCTGGCACCTTCTTGGTAACCGTAAGTTGTTGGTCCTGCATAACCTCCATTAGTTGTTTCTACTCCTTCAGGATTGTATGATGTATAATCGTCTCCAAATATGTATAGTAAATTAGTTGCTGCACCATAAACTCTAACAGAACCTATTCCTATTTTTTCGGTTAAATCTGAATCAAAAGAATACCCTAAAGTTAAGTTTCTCAAAGCTAAATAAGATGCATCTTGAATACCAGAACCATGTGCGTTTCTTGTTTGTTCATAAAATTTACCTGTAGCATCTTCAATACCATCATTATTAGCATCAAAACTAGATCTTAATCTACCACCAAATTGTGATTTCCAGTAAATAGGGTCAAGATTGTAAACTTCTGCACCTTGAGATCCTTGGAATTGCATCGATAAATCAAATTTCTTGTAGCTTAAATTAGTTGATAATCCCCAATAAAAATCTGGTGTTGCAGATCCTAATTTTACATAATCACCTTCTTCAGTTATTTGACCATCGCCATTTTGGTCTACAACATACCATTCAGAACTTCCAAATCCTATATTTCTTGATGGATCAGCTATATGGATTGGATCAACCTCTCCAGTTACTGCATAACCCCACATTTCACCAAGTTCTCCACCAACATAGTTTCTAAATTCTGGACCTCTACCACTTGGACCACCATAAACTTGTCTTGGTAACTCGTCTAACGCACCTAAACTAGTAATTTCTTGATTTACAGTTGATAGGTTACCATTTACACTCCATGATAAATCACCTTTTTGAATTAAGTTTGTATTTAATTCAAATTCTAAACCAGAACTTGTAATATTTCCACGATTAAGTACAATAGATGGTGTACCAATAACTTCAGTTACGCTTTGGTTAATTAGCATATCTTCAATATCAGAAGTATAATAATCTACACTAAATTTAAAACGATTGTTTATAAAACCAAAGTCTACACCAAAATTGTTTTCTGTATTTGTTTGCCATGTTAAATCTGGGTTTACTACATCATTAGGGATTAAAAATCCAGTTCCAAAAACAGTTGGTGCAGTATTTAAGATACTTAAAGATTGGTAAGAACCTAAAAAAGAGGTTGTTCCTAAAGAACCAGTACTATATCTTAATTTTAATAAACTTACTACATCACTATCTTCTAAAAAAGATTCTTTATGTACATTCCAACCTAAAGAGAATGCTGGGAATGTTGCATATCTTTCATTAACACCAAATCTTGAATCACCATCTCTTCTTAACGAAACAGATGCTAAATATTTATTATCATAAGCATAACTAACTCTACCAAAAACACTTCTTCTTGTTTGTTTAGCGTCAATTTCGTTGGTAATAACATCTGCAGGATTAAATTGACTATAATTTATTGGTACTCCAATAGGCACGTTAGTTCCTCTAGAACTCATTCCTTTAAAAATTGTATTTTGAAATTCAACACCAACTACAGCAGCTATATCATGTTTTTCATTTATAACTTTTGCATAACTTAAAGTAGTTTCACTTAATACAGTAGATCTTTTTAAATCATCGATATCTAAATCAGATTGATTTGAACGTTCACGAGAATCTGCCAAAGTTCCTTGATAATAGTAGTTTCTTGTATCTCTAATATCTACACCAAAAACTGTCTTAGCTTTTAAACCTTCTAAAATTTCATATTCTAAATAAGAACTAACATTTGCAAAAAATGTTGTTACACTTCTTTTTGCGTTGTCAAGTTTTGCTGCAGGACCAGAATCTCCTGTTCCCCCAATTCCATTTTGTCCTCTACCATAATGCCAGTCATGAGCTATGTCTCCTGGTTGTAATGTGTAGATACTTGAATTTATATTTCCAGTTCCTCTATAACCTTCATCAAAAGATTGAGAAAATGCACTAGGAAGCCCTACACCTCCTGTAGAATTGAAAAGTGCTTGTCTTCTAGCATCTAAATCTTGTACAAATGCTATAGATGCATCTGTATGATAAATAGGGCTTATACTATATGCTCTTAAAAGATCTCTCATATCATGAGGTACAATATCTTGCTCACTATAATTTCCATTCATAGTTAAACCAGCCTTGAATTTATCACTTAATTCAGCATTTATATTTATACGTCCATTATATCTTTCAAAACCTTGCCCTAAAACAATACCATCAGTATTTAAATATCCTAATGAAGCAAATACTTTAATTTTATCAGTTCCACCACTTATACTAAAGTCATGACTAGTTGAAGATCCACTTTTAAAAAGCCAATCCTCCATAGCTAAAACATCTGGAGCATTTTCATAAGCATTAATTCTATAAGCTAACAAAGCAGGGTTAACTTCGGAAGTGTCATAAGCATCAGATTGTAAATCTTGAGCCCATTCTCCAGCAGTTTTAAGCATTTCAATATCCCCTCTATATTTATTAGAGATACTTGTGTAACTATTATAACTAACTTGCACTTTACCTGTTTTTCCTTTTTTGGTAGTAACTAAAATAACACCATTAGCACCTCTAGAACCATAAATAGCAGCAGAAGCAGCATCTTTTAAAACTTCTAAACTTTCTATATCATTTGGGTTAACAGTTGCTATACTTCCAGAAATAGGGTAACCATCAACTACAATTAAAGGACCTGTATCTCCTGAT
The DNA here is from genome assembly GCF_000687935.1 of Polaribacter sp. Hel_I_88. Lineage (NCBI taxonomy): Bacteria > Pseudomonadati > Bacteroidota > Flavobacteriia > Flavobacteriales > Flavobacteriaceae > Polaribacter > Polaribacter sp. Hel_I_88. The sequence continues at coordinate 1,650,378 of NZ_JHZZ01000001.1, forward strand.
AAAGAAGAAGCTGCTCTAATTTGAATTTTTGGATCTGCACCTGGTTCACCACTTTGGTTTTGTATTAAAACCCCAGGTAGTTTTCCTGCTAAGGCTTCATCAACCCTTGCAGTTTGAATAGCAGCTAACTTTCCACCTCCTATTTTTGCAATTGCACCAGTAAGATGAGATTTTTTACGAGTACCATAACCTACCACTACAATTTCGTCTAATTGACTAGAATCTTCTATCAAAGTTACATTAATTGTAGATTGGCCATTAACAGCTATTTCTTGAGTTTTAAAACCTAAATAACTAAAAACTAAAATAGCATCTGCGTTTTTAGTAGTAATTGTATAATTACCATCAAAATCTGAAGTTGTTCCTATGCTAGTTCCTTTAACTTGAATAGTAACCTCAGGAATTCCTCCTGTATTATCTTTTATTACTCCAGTAATTTTTTGCTGAGAGTAAGCAAAAAGCGATGCTATTAAAAATAAGCATGTACTAATTTGTTTAATGAATTTGTTTTTTGACATAATTTTTATTTAAACGATTTTTTATTGGTTTTCCAGATTGGTTAACCAGATTGGTTTTCCAAATATACGATTATATTCATATTAACAAAATTTTAATAGTATTTTTAATTTATTTGATATTCAGATACTTAGAATTAGTTTTTTTATATGAAAACTTACTTCCTTGTGTTTAAAGGGAATTTTGGGTTAATTTTACATATTTTTAGGGTAAAATAATTGATGTAAATTTTTTTTAAAATATTTGATTTAAAGGTCAATTTTAATCTAGATAAAGTAGAATTTGAGTTTGTTTTGAAGTTTTTATTGCAAATAAACTTTGTTTTATAGTTTATATTTCTTGATATAAATAGTGTATATTTGAAAATCTAAATTGGTTAACCAATTATATTATTATGAAAAATTTACTATTTATACCTTCGTTTTTTTTATTTTTATCTCATTCAATAATGTCTCAAACATTATTATCAGCAGATGGAAAAACAGAAACATATGCTTTAATAAATTCGGTTTTAGCAAACCCAAATAGAGATGTTGTAGAAGTGCCAGATTGTAATCACAGCAGTTTTGGAAAACATATTACACAAGCTTTTGATAGCGAATTAAACAAAAATGTCTTTTTATTTCATATACATGTAACTCCAGATAATGATCGTTGTAAAGCAGGTGTAAATGACAGACAGCGTAATGAGATTAAAACATATGGTGATTCTCCAGAAAATTTAATTGCAAGAAATGGGGAAACCGTTCAATATAAATGGAAATTCAGATTGTCTGATACTTTTAAGCCAAGTGCTAGTTTTACTCACATTCATCAAATAAAATCTGTTGGTGGGCCTTTTGAATCAATACCAATGATTTCTTTTACACTAAGAAAATCAAATCCAGATAGATTAGAGTTACGATATACTGCCACAACTGACCAAACAACTATTGCAACAGCAAATTTAGATTTGTTTAGAGGTAACTGGGTTTCAGTAACAGAAACCATTAAATTTAGTAATAATGGGAGTTATACTTTAGAAATTAAAAATATTGCAACCAATCAAATCATTTTAAATTATAATGCTACCAGTAAAGATATGTGGCAAGATGGAGCTGATTTTTCGCGTCCAAAATGGGGGATTTATAGAAGTTTAAATAACCAACAAGATTTGCAAGATGAAATTGTAAAATTTGCAGATTTTAGCATCGAAGAGAATCCAGCAACATTATCTATTGTTGATATCAATATAGATGCTTTAAAGGCGAAAGCAGAAAATATTTTGTTGTATCCAAATCCTTCTTCTAAAGAAGTAGAATTTAAAAATGCCAATTCAGATAATTATGATACTATTGAAATGTATGATTATTCTGGACGTAAAATGCCAATAGAAAAAAGACTAAATGATGATAAATTAGATGTTTCTGGTTTTGCTAAAGGATTATATTTTATCGTTTTTAAAAAAGATACTGTTACAGCTAAAGTTTTAAAGTGTTATGTAAAGTAATCATTTAAAAATATTTAAGACAAGAAAGTTATCATTATGGTAACTTTTTTTATATTTGTTAAAATTATTTTAAGTGAAAATATTTTCGAGAGGAACATTAAGAGATTTTTGGGTAAAACATAATAACTGTGAATTACAATTAAAAACTTGGTATCGTGAAACTGAAAAGGCCAATTGGTCTTCAATTAACGATTTAAAATTAGAATATCCAAACGCAAGTATTTTAAAAGATAATAGAATTGTCTTTAATATTAAGGGAAACGATTATAGACTTATTGTGAAATTTAATTTTGATTATCAATTAGCGTGGATAAGATTTTTAGGAACACATGCAGAATATGATAAAATTAATGCAAACGAAATTTAAGATGAATATAAAACCAATTAGAAACGAAGCAGATTATCAAAATGCTCTTAAACGTTTAGAAAAAATATTTGATGCCAAGAAAGGAACTATTCAAGGAGATGAATTAGAAATACTTGCAATTGTAATTAATAATTACGAAAATGAGAATTTCCCAATTGAAATGCCAGACCCAATTTCTGCTATCAATTTTAGAATGGAACAAATGGGCTTAAAACAAAAAGATTTGGTAGAAATGATTGGTTTTAAAAGTAGAGTGAGCGAAATAATGAATAAAAAAAGAAAATTGACTTTAGAAATGATTCGAAAATTAAATGCTCAATTACATATTCCTACAGAGGTATTAATTCAAGATTACTAGCTAATAAAACTATCAATAATCTTCATTACTATTAATCCATCTTTTACAGTACAAGGGTTTTCAGCTTTCTTTAAAAAGTAATTTACAGTAGCTTCAATCATGGGTTGTTGAATATTCTTTGGATTCGTAAAACTAAAAACTTCCTCTTTGTCATCCGAAGTTAAAAATACTTTTTCGCCATAAAATGAAAATGTAATTGTGCCTTTTGTACCGTAAATTTTACATTCGTCTTTGGTGTCTTTTTCGTTTGCGTTAAAATTCCAAATTCCTCTAAATTGAATTCCGTTTTTAAAGTTGATAATTCCGTTTACAATATTATCTACATTATCATTTTTTAAGGAATGGGAAAAACCTGTTGAGTTTTTAATGTCACCAAAATAATAATACATTAAATCTAGTTGATGAGGTGCAATGTCATTAAAATAACCACCACCAGAAATGGCTGGTTTTAAACGCCAATGATTTTCAGTTTTGGTAATAATTTCATTTTCTTTCGATTGCAAAATTTGAATATCAGCAAACATAATGTCACCAATACTATTCGATTCAATAAGTTCTTTTACTTTTAAAAATGGCAGTAATTTTCTCCTATAATGTGCCACAACAATGGTATCGTTTTCAGTTACAATGTTATGTAGTTCATCAGCTTCATCAGCATTCAATGTCATTGGTTTTTCAAGATAAATGCACTTTTTTGCAGCTAAACATTTTTTAGCTATTTCTAAATGTGAAGAAGGTGGAGTTGCAATATATACTGCATTTATATCTTTGTTTGCTAATAAAGCATCAATTGAATCATACCAAAAAGGCACATCATGCCTTTCTGCAAAATCTTTTGCTTTAGCAGCATTTCTTCTCATAACCGCTAATAGTTTTGAGTTTTTTACTTTATTAAAAGCGGGTCCACTTTTTACTTCAGCAACATCTCCTGCACCAATTATTCCCCAATTTATTGTGTTCATTTTTATGATTTTTAGATCTCAAAGGGTTTTTAAAACTTTTGATTTCTTGCTAACTATTTAGCTTTTTGTTTTATGATGTTATTATAAGGTGTGGTTTATGGTTTTTTAAACATTAATTTTCAAGATACTTTTCTTCAAAAATATACGCTCCATTTTCTGTTATTCCTTCAACGAATAATTTTATGGAATTAGATTGTCCGTTTTTAAACGTAAAAATTAAGTCTCCATTTTCATCAATTTTGTTTTTTGGTAACCAGTCTATAGTTCCATAATGATTGTAAAATTTACTATCATAGCTTTGATAAATAGGTCTGTAAAATTTCTTATCATCACTAAAAGTTATTGGAAATTTAAATTTTGAAGCTGTTTTTCTCCTGTTTGATCTGGCTTTAGAATTGTCAGTATAAATTCTTATAGAACCATTTGCTCCTAAAATACCTTCTCCATTTCCAGATTTGTTAATTGCTATATAATCAATAGTGTTTAAATCTAACCAAAGAATTTGATTTAAGTTAGGTATTAAAAAATCATTAATAAAAACTACTGGAACTATTGTATTGCTAGTAAAAGAAGGGCTAGGTCTGTTAATTGCTAAAAGCAAATCTCCTGTTCCAATTTTGCGTTCTGCAATTATACCTTTAGATCTAAAAAAAGGTAATAAATCTTCATAGATGGGCGCTTCTTCTTGATTAAAAAAGGTTACTTCTCCAATAGTATTATTCTCAATCTTTTCTATTCTTTCCTTTTCTAAGTTTGTTGTTAAAACAATTTCATCTAGTTTTTGAACATTGCTTAAAGAATTTTTAACCAATTTGTGATTAAAGTATTCTTCTTGTATATAGTAATTTTGGCTTTTAGGAATAGTATTTTCGGTTTCTAAAACTGGAAATGAATTAGGATAAAATTGAATCAATAAATCTGCTGGGCTAAATTTACCTTTTTTGCTCATGTTTGAGATGTACAAAGGCTCGTTTTCTTCGGGTTCATATCCAAGAGCCTCAAAAGAGTTTGTGTTTTTATCAATTTCTACAATATTTGAGAGCTTTTTTTCAGTTTTATGAAAGAAATATTTTTGACCTCTTTTATTTTTTGGAATATTTATTTTTAAGTTGATGCCATTTTCAAAATCGTACTGCTGAGCGAATTCTTCTTTAAAAATTTCATCCCAATTATAACTGCTCCAACCTTGTGTAATTAATAAGTTATCTAAATCGTATTTCTTTTGTTCAGTAATATTAGAAAAATAATACCCAGCATTTTCTATATAATTATTAATGTAGGGTTGAAGTAATGTTTGAGAAAGGATATTGTTATTTTTATTGTAAGATTTTGTTTTTAAAGGCAAAACAGCAACACTAACGTTGTTAAATTTTGCTGTTTTAAAATCTTTATAATTTATTTTTACAGACAAAGAATCTTCGCTTTTATTAATAACGGAAACTTCAGAACTTTTTAAGATCGAAACTCCCTCATAATTAAAAAATAACCTTTCTGCTATCGGATTATGTTCAGCATCAAAAAGCGTAAAAACATTCATACCTGGAAAAAGATTTTTTAAAAATATTTTTTTGGTTTCAGTTTCGTTATCAGAAAATGTAAAATCGATTTTTTTTAATTGATGACTGTTATGATTTGTAACTACAAAGTTTCTATTTTCTAATTGATTTAACGTTTCTTTATTTGTAATTGCAGAGAGTAAAATATAATCTCTAACTTGAACAAGCTTTAAGTTTATACCCTGTTTATTTATGTTAGTTTTAATAGGAAAAATTAACTTTTTACCATTATAATCTATTTCTGCACTATAATTTTTGTTACTATTTGGTAACATATAAAACCTTCCAATGCCTAAATCGTTTAAAGAAAATTGAGTAACAATATTATTTTCATTATCAACAACTTTACCTTTAATATTTGTTAATCCATTACCAATATAATTTTTTACAATTACGCCCATGGTTGTTACAACATTATCAATAAGATGACCACTTTCAGGTAAAAATTGGATATCTAAATCTGTACTTGGTATTTCTTTTTTTATGGCATCATCATCATCTAAATCAATTACTTTAAAAGGTTGTACAAAGTAATTTTGTTGCTCAAAATTAAGCATCCAATTTGTAAACGCTTTAAATTGATAATCACCAGAAACAAATAAGGAATCTATGTTAAAAACATTGCTAGCAATTCCATTTTTTACATTTAATAATTTTTGTTTGATTACATTATTGTTTTCATCAGTAATAACACAATATAAATTTTTTGTTCTGGTAGATAATGTATTCTCTTTCGCATTTAAAACGTAGGCAGTAAAACCTATAGATTCATCTTTTAAATAAGTAGATTTATTAAGATGTGCATATACAACTTCTTTATAAGGTTTTGAGTAATTTATAAAGGTAGTATCTAGTTTTTTATCATTATTATTTTGTTGGCCAAATGAATTATAAGCAAAAAAAGTTATTAGTAAATAACTACATACATTCGCTAAAAATTTTGAGGAATATAGATTCATTTTTTGAATTTTTTTTTACAAGATAATCAATTTTGTACTTTCAAAACAGTAGTTTTATAAATCTTTAACAATATAATCTTTGTGCTTTTTACGGAGATATTTTCTTTAATTCAAATTTAGTTGCTATATTTGGTAAACCAATTTGGTAAACCAGTTTAATTTTAACCCACCTTATGAAAAAAACATTTCTAATTTTAAGTACTATTTTTCTTTTTATTTCTTGTGATAAAATAACTACAAATTCAATTTTAGTTAGTAATTCATCTGAGCTAATAGAAGCTACAAAAAATGCAAAAGCTGGTGATCATATTATTATTAAAAACGGAACTTATAATAATGTAGCAATTAAATTTATTGGAGAAGGTACAAAAGAGAGTCCAATAAACCTAAGTGCAGAAACTGCTGGAGAAGTTTTTTTAGAGGGAACATCGAGTTTAGAAATTAGCGGGAATTATCTAAATGTAGATGGGTTGTTTTTTAGAAATGGGTACTCTCCTAAAGATAATGTAATTGCATTTAGAACAGGTTCTAAAAAAGTAGCCAATAATAGTAGTGTAAGCAATTGTGTTATTTTAGATTATAATAGTTTAGAAAGAGATCAAGACAATCTTTGGGTGCAATTCTATGGAAAACACAATGTTTTACAAAATTGTTATTTAGCAGGAAAAACAAATGGAGGGCCAACAGTTAGAGTAGATTTAAAAGGAAACCAAAGTATTAGAAATTTTCATAAAATTATCAATAATCATTTTGGGCCAAGACCTAGAAAAGGTGGTGCAAGAGGAGAAACCATTCAGTTAGGAAGTAGTTTTACATCTATGAGTCCTAGTAATACATTAATTGCAAATAATTTATTCGAAGAATGTAATGGAGAAGTAGAAATAATATCGAGCAAAACCAATTTTAACATCATAAAAAATAATGTTTTTTACAAAAGTGAAGGTTCTGTAGTTACAAGACATGGAAATTATGTGACTATTGATGGTAATTATTTTATAGGTGATGGAATTAACGATCAATTTGGTGGTATTAGAATTATAAATACGGGTCATTGGGTTACCAATAATCTGTTTTACAAAATAAAAGGAAAGAATTTTAGAAGCCCAATTGCAATTATGAACGGAATTCCAAAATCGCCATTAAATAGATACAATCAAGTTACAGATGTTGTGGTTGCTTACAATACGTTTGTAGATTCAGATTCGCCTTTTCAATTTGGTGTAGGTACAAATATTGCACAAGCAGCTGTGTTGCCAAAATCGGAAATTAGATCTGCAAGACCTTTAAGAACGGAAGTTGTAAACAATGTAATTTATAATTCTAAAGGCGATGAAAACCCAATTATTGAGCATGATAAAGCTGATGGAGTTACGTTTAAAAGTAATATTATAGACAATAATGGAGTTGAAATAAAAAATGCCCATGGTTTCATTACTAAAGATTTAACGTTAACAGATATTGGTTCTAATCTTTCAATACCTATTTCTGGTTTTGCTGATGTTGAGGTGTATAAAGGTTTCGATTTTGATGTAATTGAGAATGATTTATTAGGAAATTCAAGAGGAAAAAATAACCAAATTGGAGCGTTTTTAAATGCTGATAAAATCAATTTAGATATATTAGATAAAACAAAATATGGTGCAAATTGGTTTTCTAACGAGGTTGAAGATAAAGAGCCAAAAACACATTCGGTTTCTACTGCAGATGAATTAGTTGCTAAATTAAAAGCTGCAGAAAGTGGCGATATTATCGATTTAGGATTAGGACTTTTTGAGGTTGCTGCATCTTTAAAGATCGATAAATCAATTACCATTAAAAGTTCAGGAGATGGTAAAGCTCAAATCGTTTTTACAGGAGAGGAAAACACACCTTTATTCGAATTAAGACCTTATGGAAAATTAACAATCAACCAAGTAATTCTTGAAGGAAACAATAGCAATTATGCTTTTGCAAGTTTACAAAAGAACATGTCTAATCACTTTGGTTTAATGGTTTCTGAATGTGAAATCAGTAATTTTAACTATGTTTTAAAAGTCTACAAACAATCTTTTTCTGAGAAAATTACATTTGAAGGTTCTTCAATTTCTAATTGTGAAAACGGATTAGAATTATCTGAAGAAACAAATGATAGAGGAGATTACAACACAGAATATTTAACGATAGATGGTTGTTCGTTTAATAACGTACAACAAAACGTGGTCGATTATTATAGAGGAGGTTATGACGAATCTACCATTGGTGGAAATCTTTTAATAACGAACTCAACATTTACAAATTCTGGAGCGTCAGAAAAAAATGGAAGACTTTTAAACCATAATGGCATTCACAATGTAAACATCAACAATAATACTTTTAAAAACAATAAAGTTGAGTTTGTTTCTATTCTTTGGGGAGCAAAAAATAATGTGGAATCTAACAATACAATTATTAATTCTGGTTCAATTAAAACCGAAGAAAATTTGGTGCAAAAACTAATGTATTAAAAATTTTAAATAAAAAAATCAACTTAAAATGAAGAAAACAATATTCGTACTTACAGTATTTTTAACAATTTTAGGTTGTAAAAATAATTCAGAAGTTAAAAAAGATACAAGCTCAAATAAAGAGAAATCTATAAAATACCCAAGTGATGTTTTGCCATTTTTAAACGAATGGAAAATTCTTTTAGGTGATGGAACTTATGTTGATAGTTTAGAAAATTATCAAAAAGAAGAATTTTTTTATGTAGTAAGTGAAGATAAAGTTGATTGGGTTGTTTATAAAACTCCAAATTCTGGAATAACATCCAAAACATCAAGCAATACAAGAACAGAGTTAGGGCAAAAAGAACATTGGATTCCTGAAGTTGGTGGCAAATTAACAGGAACTTTAAAAGTACAACATGTTTCTACAACTGGAGATGCAACAGCTTCATCATCTTTTTCAGTTGTTATTGGGCAAATTCATAGTGATGAAGGTCATGAAAACGAACCTTTAAAAATTTACTACAAAAAATTTCCAGGACATGAAAAAGGTTCTGTTTTTTGGAATTATGAAATAAATACAGAAGGAGATAATATTGGCAGATTTGATTATTCTACTGCTGTTTGGGGTCATGATTTTTCGGTTGTTGGAGCTGATGCAACTTCTTTTCCAGAAGAACCAAAAGACGGAATTAAATTAGGAGAAGAATTTACTTATGAAGTAAATGTTTATAAAGGAATCATGTATTTAACTTTTACTAGTGAAAATCACGAAACTATAAAATTCACAAAAAGTTTAATCAAATCTGAATTTGCAAAAAAAGAAGATATTCCTGAGCAGGTTTTAAGAGTATATGCTAATAGAGAAAAAGGTGGTGGAGTTGAAAAGGAAATAGCGTACGCAGGTGAAATTAATTATTTTAAGCAAGGTGCATATAATCAAGCAAATGCAAAATCTACAAAATCAGAAATTTATGGTGGAGATATTGCAAAACAATATGCAAATGGCAGTTATGCAGAAGTTTGGTTTAAAGAAGGTTCTTTAGGTGAAGGAACAGCACCAAAAAATTAACAAATTTTGAATCATGTAATTTTTATTATAGGAGTTTCAGGTTGTGGAAAAAGTACAATAGGTAAACTTTTAGCAAAAGAATTACAAATTCCTTTTTTTGATGGCGATGATTATCACTCAGAAAGTAACATCAAAAAAATGTCTGAAGGAAATGCTTTGAATGATGATGATAGGCAAAACTGGTTAGAAACTTTAAATAGTTTAGCAAAAGCAGAAATTAAAAAAAATAGTTGTGTTATTGTAAGTTCTGGATTAAAACAAAAATATAGAACTATTTTAAGCAACAATATTCAACAACATTCAAAATGGATTTATTTATCTGGGTCTTTTCATCAAATTTTAGAAAGATTACATAGTAGGTCTCATCATTTTATGCCAGCAGATTTGCTAAAATCTCAATTCGATATTTTAGAAGAACCAAAAAATGCACATAAAATTGATATTAGTTTATCACCAAAAAGAATCATTAATATCATTAAAAAAGATTTCATGAAAACTTCTGAAATAGGATTATTTGGCTTAGGAGTAATGGGTAAAAGTCTGTGCAGAAATTTGGCCAATAATGGTTTTAAAATATCTATGTTTAACAGACATGTACCAAATATTGAAGAAAATGTTGCCAAAAACTTTAAAGAAAGTCATCCAGAATTATCAAATTCAGAAGCGTTTGATGATATAGCAGATTTTGTAAACTCTTTGCAACAGCCCAGAAAAATTATGCTGATGGTAAATGCTGGTAAAACTATAGATTTTGTTATCGAAGATTTATTACCTCATTTATCAGAAAATGATATTTTAATTGATGGTGGGAACTCAAATTACAAGGAAACCAAAAAACGTGTAGAATATTTAAGTACTAAAAATATCCATTTTATTGGAACAGGAGTTTCTGGAGGAGAAGAAGGTGCATTAAAAGGACCATCAATAATGCCAAGTGGAAATTTGGAAGCATATAATAATGTAAAACCGTTTTTAGAAAAAATAGCTGCAAAAGATCAAAACAATTTGCCTTGCTGTTCTTATGTTGGGCCAGAAGGAAGTGGTCATTTTATAAAAATGGTACACAATGGAATTGAATATGTAGAAATGCAATTATTGGCAGAAGTTTCTACAATATTAGAAAAAATTGGTCAAAACCCAGATGAAATTGCTGCTACTTTAAAAAACTGGAAATTAACTGCAAATAGTTATTTATTAGAAATTACAGTAGATATTTTCAGGAAAAAAGAGGGTGAAGATTGGTTAGTACATAAAATTTTAGACAAAGCAGGTAATAAAGGTACAGGAAACTGGACAACCATTGCTTCTGCAGAATTGGGTTTGCCAAGTACTTTAATAGCTTCTGCTCTGTTTTCAAGATATACTTCCTTTTTTAAAGAAGAAAGAATTCAACTTCATAAAAATTTTGAATTTAAAAATTCTTCAGAATTAAATATAACAGTTGATAATGCTTTAGAAGCGTATCAATTTGCAAGAATAATAAACCATTATCAAGGTTTTAAATTGATAAATGAAGCTTCAAATACCTACAATTGGAGTTTGAATTTAAGTGAAATTGCAAGAATCTGGACAAATGGATGCATTATTAGATCTTCTCTAATGCAAAATCTTGTGGAGGTTTTTAAAGAGACAAACAACATTTTAACCGATTCAAAAATTGAAAAACAATTAAAAGACTCTAAATCATCAATCAAAAAAGTAGTTTCTGAATGTGTTTTAAATGATGTTACAATTCCTGCTTTAAGTGAAGCTGTTCAGTTTTTTAACGCGATTACCACTGCAAATTCATCAGCAAATATAATTCAAGCACAAAGAGATTATTTTGGTGCACATACATATAAAAGAATCGATGATACCTCTGATAAGAGTCATCATACTAAATGGAAATAAACCTCAATAATCTTACACTAACTGCCAAAAAATAAAACTATGGAAGTAACTGCGTCTAAAAAATCTTTACTAAAAAAAATAATTTTAATTGTATTAGGTTTTGGACCAGGAATTTTCGCAATTGGTTATACAATTGGTACTGGTAGTGTAACTTCTATGCTTGTTGCTGGTAGTACTTATGGCATGCAACTTTTATGGGTATTATTTTTAAGTTGTCTTTTTTCTGGAGTTTTAATGTTCGCTTATGGAAATTATGCATTAATAACAGGAGAAACAGCACTTTATAGTTTTAAAAAATATATTAAAGGAGGCAAAATACTGGCTATTTTCATTATAATCGGAGTTTCTGTTGGTCAATGGGGGTCTCTGATGGGGATTTTAACAATATCCTCTAACATGCTTTTTGAAATATTTGCAATGAATTTTGAAGGGATTAGAAGTTATCAATATGAAACAGTTTTAATTATTGCAATTGCTGTTATAGTCATTTTTTATTCAATAATGTTGATAGGTAAGTATTCCTTTTTCGAAAAAATATTAGTCATATTCGTTACTTTTATGGGACTCTCTTTTATTGTATCCTTATTTTTTGTACATCCATTACCATCAGAAGTTTTAGAAGGATTTATTCCTAGAATACCAAAAGTACCTGGAGGTAAAATGATGGTGGCTGCTTTTGTGGGTACAACTATGGCTGCAGCAACATTTTTATCTAGACCTTTATTTGTACAAGGAAAAGAATGGGGAATTAAAGATTTAAAAAAACAACGTAAAGACGCTATTACTGCAGCAATATTGGTATTTATTATTAGTGGAGCAATTATGGCAGTTGCAAGTGGAGCCTTGTTTCATCAAGGAAATCCTGTAGAAAATGTGTTAGATATGGCCAAACCATTAGAGCCAATTGCAGGAAGTTTTGCTGTAGCAATTTTCTTTTTTGGAACATTAAGTGCAGGATTATCTTCAATTTTTCCTTGTTTGTTAATTGCACCTTTAATGATTGCAGATTATCAATCTGGTACATTAGATACTACTTCAAAACAATTTAAAATAATTACAGCAATTGCTTGTTTAGTAGCTTTAATTGGTCCTGCTTTTTTTGGAGGAAAACCAATTCTAGTCCAAATTTTATCGCAAGTTTTTAATGTGTTTGTATTACCAGTTGTGGTTCTTGGTATTATTATTTTAATCAATAATAAAAAATTAATGAAAGGATATAAAACAAGTCTGTTTGTAAATATTGGCTTATGTACTGCATTGTTATTTTCTTGTATCATCTCTTACAATGGAATTTTAGGGTTGTTAGAAGGTTTCTAAAATTTCTTACCTATATGAATAGCTGGATAAATTCATAAAAAATATTATCAACCGTAAAAAATAATTAAAAATGAAAAATGTAAACTTCAGGATTGGATTAAAACTAGTGTTTCTTGGTATTTTATTATCACTTAATAGTTGTAAAAAAGCTAGTGAATCTGCAAAAGAAGAATCACCAAAAGAAGAAGGCTCAAAAACAGTGTATGCTAGTGAGGTTATTCCTTTTTTTGATGACTGGAAATTAATTTTAGGTGATGGCTCAAATGCTGGAATTGCCAATAATTTTGAAAACAAAGATTTCTTTTATACTACAAATGATGAAGATGGAAATTGGGTTGTTTTTAAAACTCCAAATGGTGGAGATACCCATGGAACATCAAACAATACTAGAACAGAATTGGCACAAGTAAAAAAATGGTATCCAGAAACTGCAAATGATAAGTTAACAGCCACCTTAAAAGTTATGAATGTTTCTGCAACAGGAGATGCTAGAGTTGCAGCTTCTCATGCTGTAGTTGTTGGCCAAATTCATAGTGCAGATAAACATGAAAATGAACCGCTTAAAATATTTTATAAAAAGTATCCAGGTCATACAAAAGGCTCTGTTTTTTGGCATTATGAAATTAATACTTTAGGTAATGATAATGCTGGCAGATGGGATTATTCCTCAGCAGTTTGGGGTAATGATTTTTCTGTGGTTGGTAAAGAAGCAAATACATATCCAGAAGAACCTAAGGATGGAATTGCTTTAGGAGAAGAGTTTAGTTATGAAATAGAAGTGAAAGATGGAATAATGTCTTTAAAATTCACAAGTAAAAATCATGAAACTAAAACATTTACTAAAAATTTAATCAAATCCGAATACACAACAAAGCAAGACATATCAGAACAAACTAAAAAACTATTTTTTCCAATTGGTCAAGATGGGGTAGAAAGAGAAAATGCATATTTAGGAGAAGGATGTTTCTTTAAATTAGGTTCTTACAATCAAACCAATGGAAAATCGCCAGAAATAAATAGAAATTGGTGTTCAGGTGCAGAAACTCATAATGGAGATATTAAAAAACAATATGCTGATGGTAATTATGCTGAAGTTTGGTTTAAAACTGCAAGTATTTCTGTAAGTGAAACTGCAGTTTCCAATGATGGATATTTTACTAAAAATGATTAAATTAATTAGAAAATACAATGATAAACAAGAATAAATTAGAAGGGAAAAATGTTTTAATAACTGCAGGTGCTCAGGGAATTGGAGAATCTATCACGAAACATTTTATAGATAGTGGTTCTAATGTTGCTATCCATTATTTTTCAAGTGCCGAAAATGCAAATAAATTAGTAGCCTATGCAAAAAGCAAAGGTCAAAAAGCAGTTGCCATTTCAGGTGATTTAACAATAGAAGCAGATGCAAATTCTTTAGTTACTAAAACAATAGACGCTTTTGGTGGTTTAGATATTCTAATTAACAATGCAGGTTCTTTGGTTGCACGTAAATTACTAAGTGAATTAGAGGCAGATTTTTGGCATAAAGTTATGGATATCAATCTTACATCTATGCAATTTGTAACAAGAGCTGCAGCTTCTTATTTAGCTAAAAATAATAATAGCAGTATTGTAAATTTAGCATCACTAGCAGGAAGAAAAGGTGGTCATCCTGGTTCTTTAGCATATGCAACCAGTAAAGGTGCAATACTAACTTACACAAGAGCACTTTCAACAGAATTAGGCCCTAAAGGAACCAGAGTCAATGCTGTTGCTCCTGGACTTATTTTAGGAACATCTTTTCATAATACACACACAACAAAAGAATCTGCCAATGAAACTATTTCAGGAATTCCTATAGAAAGAGCAGGAAATACAGCAGATGTTGCAAGAGCAGTTTTATTCCTTGCTTCGGAATATGATGGCTTTATAACTGGTGCCACTTTAGATATTAATGGAGGGGTTTATAATATGTAGTTTTAATTGCTCTTTGTGTTTAAAATTAAAGAATAGTGTTTTTTTCATAATTCTTTTTACTCATTTAATATTTTCATTATCTAATAATTAAATATTAAATAAAGTTTTAAAAATCAAAATATTATTGTATGTTTGGTAAACCAATTTGGTTTACCAATATTTGGTTTGAAAAAAATCTATTATAAATAATTTAAAAACAAACACTTATGAAAAAAACATTACTTTTTATTTCTATAGCTTTTTTGGCTGTAACAATTAATGCTCAAACTGAATTAGTTCTAAATGGAACTTGTGACGATTTTCAAGAAGAGACAGGTGATAATGCAGATGCATGGGATATGACTCCTAATAGTAAAGTTAAGTTAGATGGTGAAAATGGAGCAGAATCAGATAGTCCATATGCTGCAATATGGAAAAATGATGCTTTAGAAGATGCACTAGAAATTAAATATCTTGGTGCAGCAGGTTCTTTAGATGAACAGCCAGGTTCTACAAGTAGTGGAAATAATGGAACTAGAGGAGTTAAGTTGTATGATGATGGAAACCCTTCAATTACTGGTAGTTCTCGTCGTTTGTATCAATTAGTGAAAGGTCTTGTAATAGGTAATACTTACAATTTTTCTATAGATTCAAATTCAGAAGCTGCAGGAACTCCATCAGAAGTTTATATTTTAAATAACGAAATATCAAATGAAGATGGTATAGATGCAAATGGTTATACAGATGCTTCTGTTACAGCAGGTATGAGTATTACAAATGATGAGGGTCAGTGGGTAACAACAACATTTTCTTTCGTAGCAACAACTACAGAAGTTGTAATTTATGTAAGAGCATTAGCTGCTGATTCTGGAGATACAGAAGTTTTTTATGACAATATATCACTTAAACAAGCTGCTGCTGCTTCAGTAGATGATATTTTTGCTTCTCAAGTGTCAGTATATCCAAACCCAGCAAATGAGTTTGTAAAAATTTCTTCTTCAGTTGATATTAACAAAGTAGAGATATACAATTTACTAGGTAAAAAAGTAATCAGCACATCAAAACTAACAAATAATAATTTAGATGTTTCTTCTCTATCAAAAGGAGTATATTTAATGAAATTAACTAGTGGAGAGTCTGTAGCTTCTAGAAAGTTAATAAAAAATTAAAGACAATAGTTTAAAATTTTAAATAAGGACTCATGCAAATGAGTTCTTATTTTTTTAAAATAAAATATAAAATGAAAAAATTTCAAGCACTTTTATTTCTAGTATTAATTGCTTTTTCTTGTACAAATAACAAAGAAAAAGTTTTGGTTTCTGTTGATGATCAGCAGCATCCCAATTTAATATTAACTACAAAAAGTGTTGCTGAAATTAAAACTCAATTAGGCTCAATTCCTTTGTTTGATGAAACTTTAGCAGTTGCCAAGCAAGAAGTAGATGCTGCCATTGAAACGGGTATAGATGTACCAGTTCCTAAAGATATGGCTGGTGGTTATACACATACTCAGCATAAATTAAATTATGCAAACATGCAAAAAGCTGGTGTTTTATTTCAGCTTTTGGGAGATGAAAAATATGCGATTTACATTAGAGATATGTTGTTAGAATATGCAAAAATATTCCCAACTTTTAAAACACATCCAGAACCAAGAAGTTATGCAACTGGTAAATTTTTCTGGCAATGTTTAAACGATTCTAATTGGTTAACCTATACAAGTCAGGCATATGATTGTATTTATAGTTGGTTGCCAAAAGAACAATCAGAGTATCTAAACAAAAATTTATTTAGACCTTATGCAGATTTTTTATCCGTAGAAAATCCAAAATATTTTAACAGAGTGCATAACCATTCCACTTGGGGAAATGTTGCTGTTGGTATGATTGGTTTGGTAATGGATGATGAAGAATTAATCAACAGAGCTTTATATGGTTTAGATAAAAGCAATGTAGATTTAACCGAAAAAGATAATGATGGTGGTTTTATTTTTGATAAAGATGGCAAAGCAGGTTTTTTAGCAAATGTAGATTCTCCTTTTTCTCCTGATGGTTTTTACACAGAAGGCCCTTATTACCAAAGATATGCAATGTATCCTTTTTTAATTTTTGCAGAAGCTTTAGAAAATAAAAAACCAGAGTTAAAAATTTTTGAATACAAAAATGGTGTTTTAATAAAAGCTGTGGATGCTTTATTAAACTTAACAGATGCAGATGGAGAATTTTTTCCTTTAAATGATGGCCAAAAAGGAATGTCTTACTTTACGCCTTCTTTAATTTCAGCTGTAGATATTGCTTATTATTATGGTAATCAAGATGCAAGATTGTTATCAGTTGCTAAAAAACAAGGTGCTGTTCAATTAGATGCAACTGGTTTAAAAGTTGCGTTGGCATTAAAAAATGGCGAAGAAAAACCATTTATAAAACAATCTATGGAATTATCTGATGGCTCAAAAGGCGATGAAGGTGGCATAGGAATTTTACGTTATAATAATGAAGACCAAACAATGGCTTTAGTATATAAATATGCTGCACAAGGGCTAAGTCATGGTCATTATGATAAATTATCATTTTCTATGTACGAAAATGGTGATGAAGTTTTACAAGATTATGGGTTATCCAGATTTGTAAATGTGGAACAAAAAAATGGTGGAGGTTATTTAAAAGAGAACAAAACCTACGCAAAACATACAATTGCACATAATACAATTACACAAAATGAAATTTCTCATTTTGATTATGATTTTGAAACAGGAAGCAAAAATCATCCAGAAAAATATGTTTTTGATGTTGCTGATAAAAATTTTCAAATTGTAAGTGCGAAAGAAAAAAATGCGTATCCAGGAACAGAAATGCACAGAACTTTTATCATGATTAAAGATGAAAGTTTAGCAAAACCTTTTATAGTTGATATCAATAAAGTACAATCAAACAAAAAAAATCAATACGATTTACCTTTCCATTATTTTGGGCAAATCATTGCTACAAGTTTTAGGTATGATGTTCCAAAAACGCTTTCAACTTTAGGAGATAAATTTGGCTATAATCATATTTGGAAAGAAGGTTCAGGAAATGCAAATGCAGAAAGCGTTCAATTTACGTGGTTAGATAATAAGCGTTTTTACACGCTTACAGCAGCTACAAATAAAAACGATGAACTTATTCTAGCAAGAGTTGGTGCCAATGATCCTGAATTTAATTTAAGAAAAGATCCATCCATCATAATTAGAAAAAAGAATACTCAAAATACGGTTTATGCATCTATTATAGAATCTCATGGAGATTATGACCCAGTAAAAGAGGTTGCAAATAATGCATACAGTAATTTTAAAAATATTCAAGTTTTAAGTGATGATACTAATTATACAGCTATCAAAATTCAATTTAAAGATGATAATGAGAAAACAATCATTTTATCGAACTTAGATACAGATAAAAACAAAACACACACAGTAACTATAAATGGTATTAATTATTCTTGGGAAGGTTTTTACTATTACAAATAAAATAATCAGACAAAATATATAAAATGAAAAGATTTAGCGAAAAGTACATCGTTGCAAAAGAGTTAGAATGGGAAGTTCTTGGAGGAGGAGTTTCAAGAAAATTTTTAGGGTATGACAATCAAATTATGATGGTAAGCGTAAAGTTTGATAAAGGAGCGTTAGGTGCACCACATCAACATTTTCATACACAAGCTACCTATTGTGTTTCAGGTAAATTCGAATTTGAAATTGATGGTGTAAAGCAAATTGTAGAAGCTGGAGATGGTGTTTATATAGAACCTAACTTATTACATAGTGCAATTTGTTTAGAGGAAGGACAACTAATTGACACTTTTAGCCCTGTAAGAGAAGATTTTTTAACAGGTGAAGGACCATCTTATTTTGGAGATAAAAGTTAAAAAGAAAAATTAATTCTTTTATTTATAAAATAATATATATATTTGGTAAACCAGTTTGGTAAACCAAAAGAAAACTCGAACAATAAATATTTTTAAAAATAAAATTTTGACAAATTAATTCAAATCAATTAACTATGAATTTAAAAATTAAGTCTATATTTTTTCTTTTACTCTTAAGTTGCTCTTTCTTGCATGCACAAGAAGAAGTTACAGTAAAAGGAACTGTTACATCAGCAGGTGATGGTGAACCTATTTTGGGAGCAAATATTGTTATTTTAGGTACTGTAAGAGGAACAAGTACAGATTTTGATGGTAAGTATAGCATTAAGGTAAAGTCTGGAGAAATAATTCAATTTTCTTATTTAGGTTTTGTTACGAAAACGATTACGTTCAAAGATCAAAGAATAATTGACGCACAACTTGTAGAAGATTCTAATCAATTAGATGAAATTGTTATCGTTGGTTATGGAGACCAAAAGAAAAAAACAGTAACAAGTGCTTTAACTCAGGTTTCTGGAGATGATTTGCAGAAACAATCAGTTGCAAGAGTTGAAGATGCGTTAAGGGGTAGAGTTGCAGGTTTAAGAATACAAACTGTAGCCTCTGAAGCTGGTGGAGATCCAAAAATTACATTAAGAGGTCCAGGATCTATAACAGGTTCTTCATCTCCATTAATTGTTGTAGATGGAGTTGTTTTAGGTAACGAACCAGATATTTTAGGAACTATCGATAATAATAATATTGAAACTATAAGTGTATTAAAAGATGCGTCTTCTGTAGCAATTTATGGTTCAAGGGGTGCAAATGGAGTTATTTTGGTTACTTTGAAAGAAGGAGTTGTTGGGCAAACAACATTTTCTTATAATACATTTACAGGATATAAATATGCTGAAAATAATTCAAATTTCAACACTACTATAGCACAAGAAAGAGCAAGGTTAAATGGTTTGCAAAGTACTATAGATGGCATATCTACCAACAGTATAAATTATGATAGAATAATTGGTAGCTATAATTCAGCTTATGCAGAGTTAGAAGCTATGGATTTTATAGCTTCTTTAGGGGATGGAGAAAAAAACTGGCAAGATGAAATATTTGAAGGTGGTTTTATACAGAATCATTCTTTTGCTGTAAGAGGTGGTACAGAATTAACTAGTTACTCTGCTTCTATGGGTTATTTAGAAGATCAAGGTATTGCAATTAAAGATAACTTTAATAAGTATAATGCAAGAATAAAAATAGATAGCAGATCTAAAAACAAAAAAATTAAATATGGTGCAAACATTCGTTTAAACTATAATGATCAAGAAAGGTTGCCATCAAGATTTACAGATCCTATAAGACAATTGGGGCATTTGCCACTTCGTTTAAATGAAGATCATTTAAATTATGTAACCCAATTTTCTACAGCACCAGGTGTTTCTACAGATGCAGGAAAATTATTTGAAAACTTAGGCGTTGGTAGTTATGGTTTCTCACGAGCTTTTGACCACGTTTTTACACAAGATCCAGACAATCCAAGAGCCATTGCTAGAGATCCAATTACGGGTTTACCTATAGCTAGTCCTCTTACTTCTGGCGGATTGACTTTATCAACTACTAAAAACGTACACCCATTAGTACATTTTTTAGAAAGATCTAGCACTAAAAAGAAGTTGGATTTAAATGCATCATCATATATTGATTTTAAATTAGCAGATGGGCTAAATTTTAGACAATCTATTTCTGGTGTTTTTAGACATAATAAAACAAATCAAATCGATTTTGTACTGGGTCAAGAAAATAGAGATCAAGAATCTACTAGATTTGAAAGTAGAGATGAATTAAATCAATATGCTTTTGAATCTACTCTTAAATATAAGAAAGAAATTAAAAAACATAGTTTTAATTCTATTCTAGGTTTTGAATATACACAGAGAGATTTTTACACGCAAGAATCTGATGCTGTAGGTTTTTCAAATGATTTTAATAATAACATTGCAATAGCAGATGGAGGAACTACTTTTACAGATAATGGAACAGATAAATTAGTTTCTTATTTTGGTAGAATAGACTATAATTATGATGAAAAATATTTATTGCAAATATCTGCACGTGCAGATGGTAGCACAAGATTTGGTTCAAATAATAGGTTTGGTTACTTTCCTGCAGCTTCAGCTGGTTGGATTTTATCCAAAGAAAAATTTTTAGAATCTAGTAAGATAATTAGCTTTTTAAAATTAAGAGCAAGTTATGGTGTGTCTGGTTCTAATGAAATATCAAACGATGTTTTTCAATCTTTATACAGATTTGAAGAATCTTTTAACACTATTAGTTATGATGGAATAACAGGGGTTAAAGGAATTACACTAGCGAATCAAGCTTTAGGATGGGAGAAATTAATTGAATTTAATCCTGGTATCGATGTTACTTTTGGTAGAGGTCTTATCAATTTATCTGTAGACTACTATACAAGAACTAGTGAGGATTTATTACTTTTTGCACCAGTTTCTGCAACCTATGGAACAGATAATTGGCTACAAAATATTGGTGAAGTAGAAAATAGAGGATTAGAAATTGAATTAAATTCTAGATTAATTACCAAAGAAAACTTTAGATGGAGTGCTTCAGGGCAATTTTCATTAAATAGAAATGAAGTTAAAAGTTTAGGAAATAACGACCAAATTATTTCTAGAATTGAACAGGATACAAGAGCAACAGAATTTATAGCAAGAGTTGGGCAACCAATAACCTCTTTTTATGGTTGGGTTTATGAAAAAGAAGTTCCTTTAGAGTGGATTGATAACCCTTTTAACAGATTTAATAATGATTTTGCAGATGTATATGTAAAAGATTTAAACGGAGATGGTATTATAGATGATGAAGATAGAACTGAATTAGGAAGTCCATATCCAGATTTTGAATGGGGCTTTGCTTCAGATTTTACTTTCTATGATTTTGATATGTCTTTCTTATTCCAAGGTTCTCATGGTGCAGAAGTAAGAGTTGCAGATTTAGATCAACTTTATTATGCAAGTGAATCTGCTGTGAATGAAGTTGCTAATTTTCCAGATAGAGATTTAACTGTTCACAGAAGATTTACAGACGATCATATACAAGATGCTTCTTTTGTAGCTTTAAGAAACGTAACATTAGGGTATAATATGCCAGAATCTATAACATCGAAACTTAATTGTACTAATTTGAGATTGTATTTAACTGGTGAAAACTTATTGTTTTTTACAGCAAAAGGATACGAAGGCTTTAATCCAGAAGCACAAGGTCAAACATCAAGTAATGCAAATACACCTTTAACTTCTGGTTATCAAAGAGGAGATGGACCAATTGTTAAAACGGTTTCTGCAGGTATTAACTTTCAATTTTAAAAAATTATGAAAAATATATATAAAAATTTAATCGTTTGTTTTTCTTTCATAACACTATTCTCTAGTTGTGAAACTGAATTAGACTTACAAAACCCAACTGCACTTTCTTTAGAAGAATTATTGCAAACAGATGATGGTTTTATAATGTTATCAAATGGAATATTAGACGCATATCAAAAAGTACCAGCTAACGAATTTTATTTAACAGAATTAAGATCAGATAATTCTAGAGCGAATTCAGAAAATGGTAATTTCCCACTAATTAGCTCTTATAATGTAGAGCCTAATAATGGAGATGTTGCAGCATATTACTCAAACAATATGCATACCATTAAACATGCAAATACTATTATAGACAATCGCTTTTTAGCTCCAGAAAGCCAACAATACACTGTTGGTGAAGCATACTTTATGAGAGCATTGTGTCATTTTAATTTGGTAAGAGCTTATCAAAATATACCTTATATCGATAAAGTTTTAGACATTACAAAAGAAGAAGCTTTACAGTATAAACAATTACCAGAAGCAGAGGTTTACGCAAAAATTATTGAAGATTTTAAAACCTCAATTGCTTATTTAGATAATGCAGAACAAAATAAATATAGACCATCTAAAGGAGCAGCAATTTGTTTAGCAGCAAAAGCATATTTAAGTCAGCCATCACCTAACTATAGTGAAGCAGAACTTTTATTAGCCTCTGTTGTTGAGAATAATGGATCTTATGGTTACGATTTAATTTTTACTGAAAGAGCTGCTGCTACAGATTTTAATGGAAATGGAATTGTTAGTGATAGTGAATATAATGCAACTTTAGCAATTGATTTTGGAAACGTTTTTGGAAACGACTTTAATGGAGATTATGCTGAAGAAGAAATAGTATTGGATGGCTCTTGGGCAAATACTGGAATAGAAAAAAATAAAGAAATCATTTTTTCTATAGCTTATGATTTGGTGAATAGTGATAATTATGTAACTGCAGATAGTGGTTTAGGAGATCAAGTAGAAACTGATTCTGAGTCGTTTAGTTTTGCAATGACGTTGCAAGGACCTTCAAATGGAGTTAATATTGCTACAAATGAACTTTTAGAAGTAATGACGCCAGAATTACAACCTGTAAGATTTAATGCTACATTTATAGCACTATCTTATAATCCAACTATTTTAACAAACGATACATTTAATGCTAAATTTCCTACAAATGGTGAAATTGGCGACAATGATTGGATAATTTTAAGATATGCAGATGTGTTGTTATTATATTCAGAAGCAATCTTAGCAGGAGCAGAATCTACAACAGATGAAAGAGCAATAGAAGCCTATAATAAAGTAAGAAGAAGAGCTGGTTTAGAAGAAAATTCTAATTTTGTTCTTACCAAACAAGAATTATTAGATGAAAGAAGAGCCGAATTTGTTTTTGAAAATCAGCGTTTATTTGATTTAATTAGATTTGGAGAGGCAGATAATGTATTAAGACAATTCTCAATAGATAACAGTTTAAATTATACAAGCGAAAAGAAATACCTTCCTTTTCCTCAAAGAGAAATAGACAATTTACCTGGTTTTTACAACCAAAATAACGGATACTAAAATAATATAATGATGAAAAAACATATAAAAAATTTAAAATATATTGTGTTAGTGGTGTTAGTTTCGCTAACCTCTTGTTTAGATGATTCTTTGCCAAATGTTGGTGATTTGCCAGATTTTACAAATCCAACACCTTTTTACAACGTAGAAGATGTTTCAACGTCTAGCTTTGACTGTAATGATGTAGAGATTTCTGCAAATTATGATTTTAATTTTCAGGCAGGTTCTAACCTAGCTGTAAATGGTACACAATATCAATGGGCTGTTACACCTTCTGATGGAGTAACTTTTATCAACAAAGATTTACCTATTCTTAAACAAGCTATTCAAGGAGAATTAGCTACAGTTGTAGCTATTGAAAACGAAATCGCTAAATTAGAATTTAAATTACCTTGTGAAACAAATGCTGCAAGAATTGCTGTTTTAGAATCACAAATTGCAGGTTTAAAGGCAGATTTACAAACCGCTAACAATAACCTTTCAGAAACAACCTTACAAAATGTTGCTAATTTAGAGGCACAAATTGCTGCTTTACCAGCTGCAACTTTACAAGATAGAGAATTAATTTTCTCATTCCCAAAGCCAGATGTGTACACAGTAAGTTTAACAGTTACAGATGATCTTGGAAAATCAGAAACAACAGAAAAATTAATTACCGTAAATCAAGCAGTACCAACAATTGCAATTCCAGAAATAGGAGAAGCAAGTTTTGAAGATGGTAGTTTATTTGATGGTACAGGAGATGGTAGAGATTCTTGGAGATCTCCAAGTAGCTCAAGATGGGGTTCTGTTTTTCAAATTAATACAGATTCTAATGGAAGAGGTGAAGGAAATGATTTACCTGATGGAGTTCAAGCAGCTAAATTTCCTGCAGACGGAACTAGAACTGGTTATCAAGAAATAGCTTTAACACCAGGAGCAACTTATGTTTTAACATACTTTACAACTTTTGATGGTTTAAACACTTTTGGAGATTTAACAGTAGCAATTGTAAGCACAAATGCAAATAGTCTTGATGAAGCTAGATTAGCAGTAAATACAATAGCTTCTAGAACAGATAATAATGTGGGTAGAGTAGACAATGTGTTTAAAAAGCATGCACTTACATTTGAAGCTGGTACTAATGAATCTGCTATTATTCTAATAACAAATACAGGAGTAGAAAGTAGATTGGATGCTTTTGAAATAATCGTTAAACAATAACATAGAGTCTAAAATTTAATATTATGATTTATAATAAATTAATTAAAAAATTCTACAGAAGTCTTTTTGCATTACTTGTTATTTCTATAAGTTTTGCATCTTGCTACGATTCTGGTTTCGAAGAATTTGTACCACCAACAGGAAACGTAAATAATATACAACCCACAACCCTTTTTACAGCCACAACAAATGCTGATGATAATTTAGGGGTGATTTTTAGAAGTTATTCAACAGATGCAGCTTCATATTTGTGGGATTTTGGAGATGGTAACACATCTACAGAGGCAAACCCAGATTATGTTTATTCAGCAGGAGGTTTATATCAAGTAAAATTAACAACAACAAGTGCAGAAGGTTTAATAGGTAAAGATTCTACAAATGTAGCACCTATATTTATTGATTTTAGTTTTACCAGTATAGACTCTCAAGTAACATTTACAAATATTACAGATGGAGCAGCCAGTTTGGTTTGGAATTTTGGTGATGGAGAATCAGTAAGTTGGGAAGCTGAAGATACGCAAACAGATCCAGATTTTAGTCCAGTACATACCTATGATACTGCAGATGTTTTTGATGTAACTTTAACTGCTACTACTTTTTCAGGTAGAGAAGTTTCTGTTACAAAAAAAGTAGAAGGCTTAGTTTTAGCTGCAATACCAGATTTTTCTTTTTCTTCTAATGGATTAAGAGCAGAATTTACAGATGAATCTCTTTTAGCAGAATCTTATAGTTGGAATTTTGGGGATGGAGCAACATCAACAGAAAAAGATCCTGTTCATATTTATGCTGCAACAGGAACTTATGATGTAACTTTAACAATTACAAATACAGCAAATGTAGAAAGAAGTATTACCAAGGTAGTACCAATTGGTGGTGTAAAACCAACATTTAAAGCAATTGTTCTAAATGGTACAGGAGACGAGTTTCAAGGTACAACTGGAGATAATGCAGATGCTTGGGATATGACTCCAAACAGTACAGTAAATGATGATGATTTAGGCACAATAGATAGTCCTTATAGAGCAATTTGGTTTAATTCAGATTTAGATGATTGGTTGGCAGCAAATTGTGTAGATACAGATGAGCAACCTGGCTCTACAAGTGATGGTAACAAATTTGCAGGTTTAGGAGATAGAGGTTTAAAAATTAATGAACCTTGTAGAAGATTATATCAAGTTGTAACTGTAGAAGCAGGTGTAGAATATAGCTTTACCATTCAATCTCGCTCAGAATCAGATGATACTCAAACAGAGGTGTTTATTTTAAATAATGAAATTACAAGTGAAGACGCTATTAATACAGTAGCTGAGAGAGATGCAAATGCAGATGCTTATTTTTTAATCGATAATGATTTTAATAGCTCTAAAGCATCAAGTTCTGATAATACTTTTACAACAACTACATTTGGTTTTAAAGCATCTACAAATAAAGTTGTTATTTATGTTAGAGCAATTTCAGCAAATACAATTGATGGTTCTAGAGAGGTTTTTTATGATAATATTGATATAATTACCCCTGGTTTTTAAATTAGAAGTCTTATAATTACAATAAAATTATGCTACTTAGTATACATCAAAATAAAACTGAGTAGCATAAAAAAAATTTAATTTTTAATATAAAACTCTAAAAACTAATTATTAATTAAATTTTATCTTTGCGTATAATTTAACAAAACGAAATATGAAACTAGAGGCTCTTTCAAAATCTGACAACTCTGTTATTCAAAAAAATATAATATCTAAAATTAAAGATTTAATAAACTTTAAAAATTTAGAACCAGGAGATAAATTACCTTCTGAAAGAATGTTGTCGGAAAAATTCGAAGTATCTAGAGGCAATGTTAGAGAAGCAATACAAAAACTAGAATTTTACGGTCTTCTGAAATCGATTCCACAAAGTGGCACATTTGTAGCAAATATTGGAGTAATTGCTATGAATGGAATGATAGAGGACATTTTAAGATTAGAAGAACCAGAATTTAAATCTTTAGTTGAAACAAGAATCTTATTAGAATTAAAAACGGTAAGATTAGCATCAACAAGAAGAACTGAAGAAGACTTAAAAAAG
Source organism: Polaribacter sp. Hel_I_88 (assembly GCF_000687935.1). NCBI lineage: Bacteria > Pseudomonadati > Bacteroidota > Flavobacteriia > Flavobacteriales > Flavobacteriaceae > Polaribacter > Polaribacter sp. Hel_I_88. The sequence continues at coordinate 1,677,389 of NZ_JHZZ01000001.1, forward strand.
TTAGAGCAGGCTTTGCATGCTTACAGAGATAAAGTTTTAAATGGCGAAGATGCTGTTCAAGAAGATTTATTATTTCATTTAGCTATTGCAAAAGCAAGTGGTAATAGTACTATGAATAATTTTATGTTAATAATTATTCCTGAGATTATTACAAATTTTCAAAAGTATCATGTGTGTGATGCAGGTTTGTCTAGAAGAGGTATCACAGACCATCAAGCAATTTTTGATGCAATTAAAAGCCAAGATCCACAATTGGCTAAACAAAAAATGAAAGAACATTTTAAAGAATTGTATATGTATTGTTATAATTTGACATAGAATTTCTTAAAAATCTACTTTAATTACACCTTATTTAAACATTTCTTAAAAATTATTTTTTTAATAGATGTTTTTTTAATATAAAATCATTAGATTTGGTAAACCAAACTGGTGAACCAATTTTGGTGTTAATTTAAAATTAAAACATGAAAGTAAAAGGTTTAAGATGGTGGGTTGTTGGTCTTGTGGCTTTAGCAGCAGTTATCAATTATATAGATAGACAAGCATTTGGAGCTTTATGGCCAGATATTGCAAATGACTTGTTTCCAGAAATGGATAAAGATGGTCATAAAGCAATTTATGGAACAATATCAACAGTATTTATAATCTCTTATGCTGCAGGACAAGCTTTATTTGGTAAAATTTTTGATTGGATAGGCACAAGAATAGGTTTTGCACTTTCAATTGGGGTTTGGTCAATAGCTACATTTCTTCATGCATTTGCCCAAGGCTTATTAAGTTTTTCAATATTTAGATCAATATTAGGTATTGCAGAAGCTGGTAACTGGCCTGGTGCTGCAAAAGCTAATGCTGAGTGGTTTCCAACAAATGAAAGAGCACTTGCACAAGGTATTTTTAATTCTGGAGCAGCTGTTGGAGGCATAGTAGCGTATCCTGTAATTGGTTTATTGTCAGTCTATTTTGATTGGCAAGCAATATTTATAGTGGTTGCTGTTCTTGGTTTTTTATGGTTATTACCTTGGTTGTTTATCGTAAAAGGTGTGCCAAATGCACATCCTTGGTTATCTGAAACTGAAAAATTATATATACTTTCTGGACAAAAAAATCAAGAAATTGATGAAGAAGGTAACTACGAAGAAGAATACACACCAGATACTAAAAAATTATTTAAACACAAGGAAAGTTGGGGTGTTGTAATAGCTTCAGCAGCAATTGATCCAATTTGGTGGCTTTTTATTGTTTGGATACCAATTTATTTATCCGAAGTTTTTGGAATGGATGTAAAAGAAATAGCATTCTCAGCCTGGGTACCTTATGTTGGAGCAATGATAGGAGCAATTTTTGGAGGTTTGCTTGCTAAAAATAGATTGTCATCTGGCTGGTCTGTAGATAAAACAAGAAAAATGACAATCACTTTGGGTTGTGCCATTATGATTCCTTGCTTTTTTCTATTAAAAGATCCAGGAACAGCAATTAATGCAGTAATTATTATGGCTGTTTTACTTTTTGGTTTTCAAGTTGCAATCGGAAACATACAAACGTTGCCAAGTGATTTATTTAGTGGCAAAATTGTTGGTACACTTTCTGGCTTTGCAGGTATGGCTGCCAAACTTGGTGCAGCAGGATTAACCATTTTAGTAACGTTTATAACAACAGGAGGTAACTACACACCTGCATTTTTAATTGGTGGTGCATTAGCCATAATAGCATTATTAGCTGTTTGGGTATTATGCCCCAAAATAGCACCTTTAAAAGAGAAATAAATTAAAAAGAATTATTAAAGAATAAATTAAATAATATGAGTAATACAAATGGTAATGTAGCAATTATAACAGGAGCTACAGGAGGAATAGGTTTTGAAGTAGCAAAAAGATTAGGTAAAGATGGCTACATTGTTATTTTAAATGGTATTGATGATGCAGCTGGAGCTGAAAGATTAAAAGAGCTAACAGATAGTGGAATTACAGCTGAGTATTATGGTTTTGATGTTACAGATGAACATGCAGTAACTTCTCATATTACTAAAATAGGAGAAAAGTACGGAAAAATTGATGTGTTGGTTAACAATGCTGGTGGTTTAGGAGGTAGATCTCGTTTTGAAGAAATGACAACTGAATTTTATAGGTTTGTAATGGCTTTGAATTTAGATTCAGCATTTTTTGCTTCTAGAGCAGCAATTCCTTTCTTAAAGAAAAGTGATAATGCATCAATCATAAATTATACTTCGAACGCTGGTTGGAATGCTGGTGGACCTGGAGCAGGAATTTATGGAACTTCAAAAGCAGGTGTGCATGCAATTACTAGAGCATTGGCTAAAGATTTAGCAGAATATGGAATTAGAGTAAATGCAGTTTCTCCTGGAACTATAGATACTCCATTTCATGCACAAATTAAAGAAACAAAACCAGAGGTTTTTGCTTCTTGGGCAAACAATATTATGTTAGGTAGATTAGGAAAACCAGAAGATGTTGCTGGAGTGGTTTCTTTTTTAGCTAGCAAAGATGCTGCTTTTATTACAGCAGAAACTATACAAGTTGGTGGTGGACAAGCTTTAGGAATTTAAAAAGTTCAATTTAAAAACACATTCTATATAAAAGCCGTTTTGTAACATTTACAAAACGGCTTTTAATGTTTACATTTATCAATTTTAAAGTTGTTTATCAAAAATATGAAAACGAATCAGGCAATTTTATATATGGTTTTTAGTGTTATTGCCTTTGCAATGATGAATGCTGTTGTAAAATATTTATCAACATTTAATGTATATCAAATTGTTTTTTTTAGATCTGTAGGAACTTTAGTGATTACAGTACCCATTGTTTTAAAACAAAAAATACCATTTTTTGGAAACGATAAAAAAAAATGGATGCTACTTAGAGGTATTGCAGGTGTAATCTCATTAACCTGTTTTTTTCAATCTTTAAACTATTTATCTGTTGGCACAGCTGTTTCACTTCGTTATACTTCACCTATTTTTGCTGCTATTTTTGCTTTTATCTTTTTAAAAGAAAAAATTAAACCAATTCAATGGTTACTATTTCTTATTGCTTTTATTGGAGTATTAATTATAAAAGGTTTTGGAACAAATATGGATTCTGTGGGGTTGATATTGGTCATGATTTCAGCAATTTTTCTTGGAGTTATTTTTGTCGTAATTCGTAAAATTGGCGATAAAGAAAGTCCATTAGTAATTATAAATTACTTTATGATCATGGCTTTTGTTTTTGGCGGAATTTTATCCATAAATAACTGGAAACAACCAACATCAACAGAATGGTTATTGCTATTAAGTTTGGGTTTTTTTGGGTATATAGGTCAATTATATATGACCAAAGCCTTTCAGTCTGATGAAACTAGCATGGTTGCTCCATTAAAATATTTAGAAGTTATCTTTATGATTATAATCGGCGCTTTATGGTTTGATGAAATTTATAATTTTTGGACATTGTTCGGAATTTTTTTAATACTGTTAGGTTTAGTATATAACATCTATCTAAAAAAGAAAAAGAATAATGCCTGATATTATTTTTTATAGCTCTCTTTTATCAATATTAAAAATTATGTTATAGGCTGTATTAAAACAACTAGAGTCATATGGTTATTTTAATTTCTCTAACAATGAAGTGATTAAAAAAAAATATTAAAATTAAAAAAAAACCAAAGAAGATAATTCCTTGGCTTTTCTTAAGTATATTTTTATTAAAATTTTATCCTAAATAATATCGTAAAACTTCTGTTTTCGATTTGTTTTGTAAACGTCTAATAGCTCTTTGTTTTACTTGTCTTACACGTTCTCTTGTTAAATCGAACTGTTCACCTATTTCTGCTAAACTACATGGAGATTTACGCCCAATACCATAAAACATTTTAATAACTTTAGCTTCTTTATGAGACAAAGTACCTAAAGCTCTATCAATTTCAGTAGTTAAAGATTGTTTCATTAGTTCGTTATCTGGTCTTGGCGATTCTCCAGACTGTAAAACATTGTACAAATTAGAGTCTTCTCCTTCTCTAAAAGGAGCATCCATAGAAAGATGTCTACCAGAGTTTTTCATACTTTGCTCTACGCTATTTACAGTGGTATCTAGTTCGTTCGCAATTTCTACATACGTAGGTATTCTCTCATTGCGTTGTTCTAATTTCGAGTATATTTTTTTAATCTTACTAATACTTCCAATCTTATTTAAAGGCAAACGTACAATTCTAGATTGATCTGCTAATGCAGACATAATCGATTGGCGAATCCACCAAACAGCATAAGAAATAAACTTAAAACCTCTAGTTTCATCAAAACGTTTGGCAGCTTTAACCAAACCTAAATTACCTTCGTTAATTAAATCCGATAATTTTAAACCTTGATTTTGGTATTGTTTTGCTACAGAAACAACAAATCGTAAGTTCGCTTTTACCAATTGATCTAATGCTTTACCATCTCCTTTTTTTATTTTCAAAGCTAGTTCAACTTCTTCATCAGCAGTTATTAAGCCAATTTTACTAATTTCTTGAAAATATTTATCTAAAGATTTTGCATCACGATTGGTTACTTGTTTACTTATTTTAAGTTGTCTCATATATGGTATAAAGTTTTAAAGATTAATATTAAATAAATAGATTACAATCATCGCAGTTTTTCATTTTGCCATAATACGTTTCTCTATATTTATGTAGTGTTTTTGTTGGGATGCCAAAAACGTATTTTTTTATATAAATAACACGTGAATTTAACATGCCCATTGCAGAAGAATAATATTTTTCTTGTTTTGTTCTTCTTTTAATTTGAATAATTTTCATAATAATAAATTTAGAAATGCACGAATGAGCATTTTTAAGTTTGATAATAAAATTTGATGAATATATTTTCTGCAAAAATTAGATGCAAAAAATTAGCTAGAAAGCTTGAGTGCTAAATTTATCAGAGTGATGAACAAAAACAATAAAATCGCAATTGGAGACTTTGTTATTTAGGTTACGATAAATAGAAGCTTTTTTCATAGTTTACAAAACTACGAAAAATAAGTCTATTTTGCTAAAAAATAACACTTTATTATCGTTTTTTGTGTAAAAATGAATAAAAATTAGCTTTTTTTGCCAATTTTCGAAATGAGCTAAAATTCAGTTTATTTGTGTTAATGAAGTTTATATTATTCTTGTAACTTTGCATCAAACCCCAAAACACACAATCATGAGAATGATGCATAAACTTACATTCGTAATATTCCTTATAATTTTTACTTCTTGTAACATAAGTACCAAAACAAAAAGAATTAATAGAAATTTAATAGACAATAAAAACATTTCATTGTTAAATATTGATGAAGACAATAAAGTACTTATTAGAAAAGATTACTATGGAACCTATTCATTTACCAGCTGGAATGCTTATAATGTAGCCAACACACAAGTTCATCAAGTTGAAAATTTAGATTATAATAGCTCTGTACAAAGAATTGAAAATTTGAAAAAGAACATCTCAAAATTATCTTCAACAATACCTGATTGGTTAGAAACTAACAAAGTTTTAAAAGAAATAGAAGATGTTAAAGAAGAGTATGCAACATTACTAAAAGAGAAAGATAAAACCACACAAGATATCAGAGAAAACTGGGAAGACCTTAGTGAAGAATTTGATGATTTACGCCAAGAATTGAGTGAAACAATTAAAGATTATAGAACTGAATAATTCTTGCTTTTATTTTTTGAAATTGTTATTTTTATAAGAATCAACCAAACTTAAAAACGACTATGAAAACATTTCTAAAAATTTTATTAACAGCATTGGCAGTTATACTTTTGGCTAATATTTTACCAGGTGTAGCAGTTGCTGGTTATGTTTCTGCTATAGTTGTGGCCATTGTAGTTGCCTTGTTAAATATGATTGTTAGACCACTTTTAATCTTTTTAACATTACCTGCAACTCTTATAACTTTTGGATTATTCATTTTTGTAATTAATGCAATTATAATTTTATTGGCAGATAAATTAATTGATGGTTTTACAGTTACAGGTTTTTGGGCAGCGCTTTTCTTTAGTATTTTACTGTCTATATTTAGATCGTTTTTATTTTCTTTGTTAGAGGATAAAAAACAATAATTAGTCTATAAAAGCAGCTCTTTCTAAACGATCGTTCATCGATTTTCCTAAGCCGAAATTTGGCATTTTTTCTACAATAATTACATCTAAATTTAAAGAATCTAATTGATGCAAACTGTCGTACAATTTTGATGCAGCTTCATGTAAGTTTTTTTCTTCGGATAAAATAATCTGAGTATCAATTTTATCGCTTTTATAAAAAGTATCGAAAGTTAAAACACCTATTTTTTTTGTGGAATGTTTTTCAATTTCTGAAACAATATCAGTCGTTAAAACTGTTTGTGTTTTTGGCGAATAATGTTTGTTCAACATTCCAGGAGCATCAGGATTTTCTTCCTTTTTATTTTTGATGGATATTTTACCAACAACAGCTTCAATATCTTCTAAAGACAAAGCACCCAATCTGTAAATTATGGGTTCATCATTTTCAAAACCGATAATCGTAGATTCTATACCATTTTTACAAAAACCACCATCCAAAACCATTTTGAGATCATTTTTAAAGTAATTTTCTACGTGTTCAGGTTTTGTTGGACTAATATTGTTAAAAGGGTTGGCACTTGGTGCTGCCAAAGGGAAAGGCAATTGCTCTAAAAGCGATAAAGTTACAGGATGATTTGGCACACGTACTGCAACAGTATCTTTACCAGCAGTAATTATATCTGGAATATTCTTGTTCTTTTTCAACACCAATGTCATAGAACCAGGCCAGAAAGTATTGGCTAATATTCTCGCTTTTTCAGGAATTTCGCTAACAATCGTTTCCAACGCATCAACTGAAGAAATATGTACAATTAAAGGATTAAAAAACGGACGCTTTTTAGTTTCGAAAATACGTTTTATGGCTTTTTCGCTAAAAATATTACCAGCCAAACCATACACAGTTTCTGTAGGAATTGCAACCAACTCTTCGTTTTCTAATAACGAAATTGCTTTCTGTATGTCTTTAGAAATAATGCTCATAATTAGTTGCAAAATTACATATAAAATAAATAGATTTTTTAAAAATCAGCATCAACTGTAAAACTCATTTTTTTGTGGGTTGTTGGGTGCAAAAATTCAATAAATTGCGCATGCAAATGCAATCTATTTGCTTTTTTACCATACAAATCATCACCCAAAATAGGCATATTTAAACCATTTTTATGAGCTGAATGCACTCGTAATTGATGTGTTCTGCCAGTAATTGGATAAAAATAAACTCGAGTTTTTCCATTTTCTTTTTGGATGATTTCCCAATTGGTTTCTGCATTTTTTCCATGCACAAAATCTACCAATTGTTTTGGCCTGTCATCTAAATCTACTCTAATTGGCAGTTTTATAGTGCCTTTTTTTGTTGATAAATCTCCATTTAACAAAGCAACATAGCGTTTTTTTACAGTTCTATTTATAAACTGTGCTTGTAAAACTTTATTGGCTTCTTTTGTTTTTGTCAACAGTAAAATACCAGAGGTAGACATGTCCAATCTATGCACAATTAAGGGGCCAGATGCTGTTGGGTATTGCTCTTTAATTCTACTATATACAGAATCTTGAATTGTCTTACCTGGAACAGATAAAAATTCAGCAGGTTTGTTGACTACAATTAAAACATCATCTTCAAAAATAATGTCAAGTTTTTTGTCTTCGGATAAATTTTCTAGCAACAAATTTTTCTCCATTTCAATTCCTTGCAACATGTGGTTTAAAATGGGTTTGCATCTACTTTGGCAAGCAGGATAGTAGTTTTTGTGTTTTCTAATAGCTGAATTAGGCGAAATTCCCCACCAAAATTCTGCCATACAAATTGGTGTTAAATCGTTTGCAAACGCATAATTTAATAATTTTGGAGCAGCACATTCTCCAGAACCTGCAGGAGGTTTTATAGTTGGATCATCAAAAATAGCTAACAAACTTTTTAATTCTTTTTGTTGATTTAAAAATGCATATTTACTGAATAAAGTTTGTTGTAAAAAGTTCGATTTTTCCCTTCGTTCCTTTTTAAGAAATGCAATTCTATCTTCAAAAAAAGCCAATTCTTTATCTGATTTTTCAATTTTTGTTTGATAATATTCTACTAGTTCTTTATAAAAAAACTGATCGTTATAACTTTCTTGTGTTAGTTTTTCAGTTAACTTTTTAAAATCGAAATCATTTAAAATACCTGTTGCATTTTTCTTTCTAAGTTTTCTATCTTTTTTAGAAAGTTTCATTTTTTTGCGTTGATGTTCTAAATCATCAGCAACTGTTTGATGTAATTTTTTATTTGCTTTTTTAGTAACGATGTAGTTTTTATCTTTCTTTAGGTTACTTAATTCTTCATTAATTTTATCAATTTCACCTTCACCTTTCATGTAAAAACTACCTTCAGTTCTCATATTAAACACAGGAGGAACAAATTTTTCTGGCAAACTTTTATCAGCCAACTTGCCAGAAAAAGCCGCTAAATAGCCAATTTCATTATTTTTATTTTTTACCACCAAAACTCCAAACATCTTACCAACTGGCAATTCATCCAAAGTTGAATTGATGCCAAAATTGTGTTTAAAATCTGTTTGATTTTCTAAATAATGGTGAATTTCTTCTGCTGCAAAAACCGCTAAAGGATGAGCATCATAATAAAAAGGAAACGTAAATTTATCTGGAAGACTAATTTTAGAAATATCAGATTTAAAATGTAGAAAGTGTTTCAATTTGCTTTTAATAAATGTCAAAGATAGGCAGTTTATCAAGATAACAAAGAAATAGATTTTTTTTAAAACTGATTTTTCTGCATTCTCTAAAGAGTTAAAACAAACCTTATTTGCGTTAAGTGAAATCTTACTATTCCTTTAATTTTGTATCAAACATTAAAACAATCATATGAAAAATATAAAAATAAACTCAATAAAATTATTTGCATTAGCATTTACAGCGTCAAGTTTTATGCTTGTTTCTTGTGATACAACAAAGAAAAATACCACAGATACTAATGTTGTAGAAAAAGTAGAGATTGAAAAAGATAACTTAGAAGTCGAAAAAGAAACCTTAGATGGTAATTTAGATAACGCTGAATTAAAAGAAGGGGAAGTTAAAACGCGCACATATATAATGAAAGAACAAACGCCAATTGTATACAATTTAGATGCAAATGGTATTGCTGGTTTTGATGATTGGGCAGATTTTACAGTCATAAACTACGAATTGGCAGCAATTAGAAAAGCGAATTATATTACCACTACTCAGCGTGTAAAAAACATGAATTATAGAATTGCAAATCTAGGAAACACCATTCCTTCTTGGTTAAAAACGGAAGAAGTTATGGAAGATGTTGCAGATATTCAAAAAGAATATTTAGAGTTGATTAAAGAAAGTAATGCTTCTGAAAATGAGGTAAAAGAAAACTTAGAAGAGCTTTCAGAAAAATTTGATGATTTAAAAGAAGAGTTAGATGAGACAGTTGCTCAATATGTAAAAATTCATGAAAGCGCAATTGAAGAATTTAACGAAGAATACAAAAAAGGAAAAATTGAAGCTGCTATTGAGGAATATAATGAAGAAATAAAAAAACTAGATAAAATTATAGATAATAAATAGTATTTAATGAATTAACCAGAAAGAAGAAAAAGTTTTTTAAAATAGGGTAGATTTTTGAAGTCTATCCTATTTTTATGCAAATTATGTATTGATACAATGTTTAATATGCTGTTGCAGAAGGACAAAATAACAAATCTGTAGGCGTATCAACATCATATAAATATTGGTGACCTCTAGTTTCTTTTTTACAAAAAGGTTCAATTAACCTTACCATTTTTTTGAAACCTTCTAACGTTAAAATACAGAAAAAATTTTCATTGTCTTTGGTTAAAATTCCTTCATCAGATTTAAATAATCCAAAAATTAAATTGCAATTTCTAGATTCAATAAAATCTACTTCTGCTAAATTTAATTTCTGTTTTTTATGGATCACAGTTTCTTCTAACAACTTCTTAAATTTGTTAGCTTCTTTTTTATCAAAATTATACAAACGAACCAAATTTTCGTCAAGTCCATTATAGTTTTCTATGTAATCTACTTCCATTTTGTTTTTATAATATTGTAATTTCTGATTAAAAAGCACTTCGACAAGCTCAGTGTGACATTATTAATATTAATTCAAATTGTTAATTGGCTAATAAAAATTATAGTTAATTTTAAATATTCATAATCACAATTCCTAATGGCAATTAGTTTAACGTCTGTAAGTCTGAGTTTGTCGAAGACAGTAACGATATTATTCTTCGATAAGCTCAGAAAGACTTTGTAAAATTTAATTGTTTTTAGTAAGGATAACATAATTAAATTTCTAATGCGCTTCCAACCAATTATAACCAATACCAACTTCGACATCTAAAGGGACCTCCATTTTAAAGGCGTTTTCCATTTCGAATTTAATAATTGGTTTTACAATTTCTAATTCGTCTTTTGGCACATCAAAAACCAATTCATCATGCACTTGCAATAACATTTTAGATTTAAAACCTTCTTTCTCAAAACGATTATGAATATTAATCATCGCTAATTTAATAATGTCTGCTGCAGAACCTTGAATTGGGGCGTTTACAGCATTTCTTTCAGCTCCACTTCTTACCATCGCATTTCTAGAATTGATATCTTTTAAATATCTACGTCTGTTTAAAACAGTTTCTACATAGCCTTTTTCTCTAGCAAAATCAACTTGACTAGACATATAGGCTTTCAGTTTTGGATACGTTTCATAATAGGTGTCAATCAATTCTTTGGCATCACTTCTGCTCAAATCTGTTTGATTGCTCAATCCAAAAGCAGAAACTCCGTAAATAATTCCAAAATTGACGGTTTTTGCGTTACTTCTTTGCTCACGAGTTACGTCTTTAAGTTCCACATTAAAAACTTTAGAGGCTGTTGAAGCATGAATATCTTCTCCATTTTTAAAGGCGTTAATCATGGTTTCTTCTTTGCTTAAAGCTGCAATAATTCGCAATTCAATTTGAGAATAATCTGCTGCTAACAAAACATGATCATTATTTCTTGGGATAAAAGCTTTACGCACTTCACGCCCTCTTTCTGTTCTTATTGGAATGTTTTGCAAGTTCGGATTGTTAGAACTCAACCTTCCTGTTGCAGCAACTGCTTGCATATATTGTGTGTGAATTCGCCCAGTTTTTGGGTTGATTTCATTTGGCAACGCATCAACATAGGTACTTTGTAATTTTTTATATTGTCGATATTCCTGAATATTTCTGATAATTTCGTGGTCTTTTGCCAAATACGATAAAATATCTTCGCCAGTTTTATACTGACCCGTTTTTGTCTTTTTAGGTTTGTCAACTAACTTCATGTTTTCAAAAAGAACGATTCCCAATTGTTTAGGCGAAGCAATATTAAATTCTTCTCCTGCCAATTCGTAAATGTTTTTTTCAAGCCTGTTGATGTCATCAGTCAATGCAACAGAAAGTTCGTTTAAAAATTCTGTGTTGATGTTTATTCCTTCAATTTCCATGGCTGTTAATACAGAAACCAAAGGCAATTCTACATCATTAAATAATTTTGTTACGTTTCCAGTTTCTAATTCGCCTGCAAAATGTTCTTTTAATTGATAAGTAATATCTGCATCTTCTACAGCGTATTCTGTTTGATCTTTAATAGGAACATCTCTCATAGAAAGTTGATTTTTACCTTTTTTACCAATCAAATCAGTAATTGAAACTGGTTGATAATTCAAATAGGTTTCTGCCAAAACATCCATATTATGCCTCATATCTGGGTTGATCAAATAATGAGCAATCATAGTATCAAACAATTTTCCTTTTACAGGCATTTTATAATTTGATAAAACTTTGATATCATACTTTAAATTATGTCCAATTTTTTCAATTTCTTGGGATTCAAAAAATGGTCTAAATTCTTCTAAAATTGTTGCTGTTTCCTCTTGATTTTCTGGAAACGAAACATAATATCCTTTGCCAGCTTCAAAAGAAAAAGCAATTCCAATAAGTTCAACTTCTAACGCTTTTAAACCTGTAGTTTCTGTATCAAAACAAACTGAATTTTGTTGCATCAATTTATCAATTAGCAATTTTCTAGAAAAAGGAGAATCTATATGTTGATAAAAGTGATTTGTGTTTTCTATATTTTTAAAACCAGATGCAGTTTGTGCTTCTGAAATGCTTCCTGCTCCTGGAGCAGCAAATAAATCAAACTGACCTTCAACTGGTGGTACAGATTTTTTAGAGGTAGATTTTTCATCGGTAGTATTTTCTGCTGAATTTACTCTTTCTGCATTTTCTTCGGCGAAGGTTTTTAAGAAGTTGGTTAATAAGTTTCTAAACTCTAACTCATTAAAAATCTCGGTAACTTTTTCAATATCTGGTTGATCTAATGTAAAATCTTTGGCGTTAAATGTTACAGGAACATCTAACATAATGGTTGCTAATTTTTTAGAAAGTAAGCCCAATTCTTTAGCAGCTTCTACTTTTTCTTTCATTTTTCCTTTTAGCTGATCTGTATTTTCCAAAAGGTTTTCCATAGAACCAAATTGTGCTAAAAACTTTTTGGCAGTTTTTTCTCCAACTCCAGGTAAACCAGGAATATTATCAGAAGAATCGCCCATCATTCCCAGAAAATCGATAACTTGTAAAGGATCTGTAATTTCGAATTTAGCCAACACTTCTGGAACGCCCCAAATATCATAACCACCTCCAAAACGTGGTTTGTACATAAAAATATTTTCGGAAACCAATTGTGCAAAATCCTTATCTGGAGTTACCATAAACGTTTGGTAGCCTTCTTTTTCTGCTTGCTTAGAAAGTGTGCCAATTACATCATCTGCTTCAAAACCTTCTTTTACCATAATGGGTATATGCATGGCTTTTAATATTTCATAAATAAATGGAATGGCGTCTTTAATAGGTTCTGGAGTTACATCTCTATTGGCTTTGTATTCCTCAAACATTTCAACTCTATCTACACTGCCACCTTTGTCAAAACAAACTGCTAAATGATCTGGTCTTTCACGTTTAATAACATCTAAAAGTGAGTTCATAAAACCCATAATTGCAGAAGTATCTAATCCTTTGCTATTGATTCTTGGGTTTTTTATAAATGCGTAATATCCACGAAAAATTAATGCGTATGCATCCACTAAAAAAAGTCTTTTTTGATCTGCCATTTTATCTATAATTGTAAAAGGATAAAACTACAAAAAACTGTGTAAAATTGGGCTTTTTATGTTGATGATTTTGATAAGAATCTTTGTTGGCGATTAATGCCGCGAATTCACGAATTATAAGTTTATAAGAAAATAGCAAGTGTTATTTCCCTTTCTGGAAACATCTCACGAAAAACTACGCACAGTTTTGAGACTCTTTCAGAGTGACAAATTACTTGTTATAAAGTTTGAGGAAAAAGTAGCATGTATTATTTGTTATGCTGAAAGCATCTCACGTAAACCTTTATAACTTGCTTCATGAATAAAAAATCTGTGAATTCGTGGCATCAAATTAAAAAATCATTTACCTTTTATACTCCACAGATTTCAACCCTTTTTTAAAAGGAGCTTTTAGTTGATATAGAATATCTTCAGATTTTTCTGCATCTAAAATATCAACTCCATACACAATATCTTTGGTGTCTTGATATATAAAAGTTCCAAAAATTCTGTCCCAGAAAGAAAAGATATTTCCAAAGTTGGTATCTGTCCAAGGCATTACATGATGATGATGAAATTTGTGTGTGTTAGGCGAAATAAAAACATAACTAATTGCTTTGTCTAATTTGGTTGGTAAACTAATATCTGCATGCGAAAAATAGGTAAAAAGAACCGTTAAAATTCTGTACATTAAATAATAAGAAACAGGCAAGCCAGCAATTAAAACACCCAGTAAAGCAAAGGTTTCTCTAAAAATAAAATCGATTGGATGATGTCTTGTTCCAGAAGTTACATCTACATGCGTATCACTATGATGTACTGTATGAAATCGCCACATAAATGGTATTTTGTGCAATAAATAATGCACTAAATATTGTGAGGTAAAATCTAAAATCATAATTGCTAAAATGATTTCTACCCAAACAGGAAAATCAACCAAATTTAACAAACCAAAATTTGTGGTATCAATCCAAAGAAAAACACCCACAGTTATCAACCCAAAAATTACATTTATAAGCATTGTAGAAAACAGTAAAACGAAATTAGTTTTCGCGTGTTTCCATTTGTTATATTGATGTTTTTTAAGCGGATAAACGCCCTCTAAAATCCAGAAAATAGATAAGCAACCCACAATCCAAATAAACTTTTGTAAGCTACTTAGATTCTCAAAAAAAACAACAATAGTATCAATCATTTTGATGAAAATTAAATGATAAATTTACTAAAAAATTTAACAGCAGGTTAAAAACCTTTGGTTTTTTAACAGTTACCTTTGTCCACATTTAAAAAATTTAGATATGCCTCGTTGGTTAATTCCTGTTCTTATTTTACTTGTTGTTATTGTTTCTGTTGAGATTTATACGTTTCAAGCTTTTAAAACAATTTCTAAAAGTAAATTAGTCCGTTTTTCTTATATAGCAATTAGTGTTGCTGTGTATGCGTATTTTTTCATTACCATTTTAACGTATGATAGAGGCAAAGGACAAACACCAGAATTTCAAATGGCAATGGGAATTATGATTACTTTTTCCATTCCAAAATTGATTATTGTTCTGATTCTTTTTGGTGAAGATATGTATCGATTGGTTTTAAAAATGTTCTCAGCAATTTCAAGTTCAGAAACACAATCTTTGGTTGGGAGAAGAAAATTTATAGCGCAAATAGCTTTAGGGTTAGCTGCCATTCCTTTTGCTTCTTTTATTTATGGAATTATTCAAGGAAAATATAATTATAAAGTGATTAAATATCAACTTTCTTTTGATGATTTACCTGAAGCTTTTGATGGGTATACCATTACTCAAATTTCAGACATTCATTCAGGAAGTTTTACCAACAAAGAAAAAATACAATATGGTGTAGATTTGATAAATGAGCAAAAATCTGATCTGATGTTATTTACGGGTGATATTGTAAATAATAAAGCCGATGAAATGGATGATTGGATTGATGTTTTTAAACAGTTAAAAGCCAAAGAAGGCAAATTTGCTATTTTAGGAAATCACGATTATGGAGATTACATGGATTGGAATTCGCCTCAAGAAAAAATTGATAATTTTCAAAAAGTAAAAGAAATTCATCAAAAAATAGGATTTGATTTATTGTTAGATGAACATAGATATTTAGAAAAAGACGGACAAAAAATAGCCTTAGTTGGAGTAGAAAATTGGGGAAAAGGTTTTAATCAAGCAGGAGATTTGCAGCGAGCATCATCAAAAATAAAAAAAGAAGATTTTAAGATTTTGATGAGTCACGATCCTAGTCATTGGCAAGAAAAAGTAAAAAAAGACGATTTCAATTATCATTTAACATTAAGTGGTCATACACATGGTTTACAAATGGGTATTGAAATTCCCGGGTTTTTACGATGGAGTCCATCTCAATATGCCTATAAACAATGGGCAGGTTTGTATCAAGAATTTGGCAGGTATATTAATGTAAATAGAGGTTTTGGATATCATGCATTTCCTGGAAGAGTTGGTATTTGGCCAGAAATTACGGTAATAGAATTGAAAAAAACTTGATCATCAGCTTATTTAATAAGAAATCTTATATTTGTAATACTAAAATTCAAAAGTTGTAAATTTTATACGTTTAAAAATATTCCATTATGACGAAATTCGGAGAATTAATCAGCACTGAAACACCAGTTTTAATCGATTTTTATTCAGATTGGAATGCTATCGAAAACAACTTAGATACTTTAAGAAGTGTTGCTGCAGCTTTGGGGGAAAAAGCCAAAGTAATTAAAATCGACATCAAAAAAAACGAAACTTTGGCAGATGCTTTGCGTGTAAAGGGAAATCCAACGTTTATGATTTATAAAAATGGCGAAATGAAATGGCGTCAAACAGGTTTTCATGACGCAAATACCTTAATTAGTTTGGTTCAGAAATATTTTTAAATTTTTAAAATGACAAAAATTATATCAATTACAAATTGAATACAATACTAATTTGTAATCTCTAAACAAGCAATTTTACTATATTCAATTTTTTCAATAAAATCAGAGATAGTTAATTGGTGTTTTTTTAAAATTTCAGCAATATTTTTTGTTGTTGTATTTCCTATTCTTAACCAAATTATTTTTGGAGGATTTCCTTTAATATTTGCAATATCAGAAAAATCGGCATCAAAAGTTACTATTGAAAAATTATGTATTTTAGAATATTCCCAAATATCTGTATCAGTAGCATTTTCAAGATTTAAGCTCCTTATTTGTTTAGAATCGTGGAATGTGTTTTGAATCTTTTGAATAATTCTGAAAGAAATATTTTGATCAAAGAGTAGTTTCACGATGCAACTCTTACTATGTTTTCTCTATTTGCTGCAAAAGATAAACAAGCATTAATACTTTCTTTATTTAGTTCAGGAAAATCTTTTAAAATTTCTTTTTTTGACATTCCATTTGCTAACCAGTTTAAAACATCGTATACAGAAATTCTAGTACCAATTAGTATTGGCTTTCCAAACCTTTTATTTGGCTCAATAGTTATGTATTTCTTGTAATCAATCATTTTTTTTTGTTTAAAGATACACTTTTTATTTCCCTTTTAAAATCAATAAAGGAACATTGGTATAAAATTCTTCTTTTAAAATCGTGTTTTTTTCCCAAAGTTTTTGAAAGAAACCTCTTTTACGTCTAAAAACACATAACATATCTGGATTATGAGTTTTAATGTGCTCCAAAACTCCTTGAAAAGTAGTCGCGTTTTCAGTAACCGTTAAAGTAGCTTGTAATTTTTCTAATTCTTTATGAATCACTAGATCTTCTTGTTTGTAATTTGGTGTTTTTACCAACAATAAATTTACTTGAGCATTAAACTTTTCAACGATATTCTGTAAAGGATGCAAAGCTGTTTTGCTTTTTAAAATACCAGATTTAAAAGCTAATAAAATATTTTTAATTGGAATGTATTGGTAGTTTTCAGGTACAGTTAATAAAGGAACATCTGTCTGTTTTACAAGGCTCCCAGCAGTTTTTCCTAAAAATATTTCTTCTTTTATAGAGTTGCTTTTTGCTCCAATAATAACTAAATCAATTCCTAATTCATCATCAATAGATACAACACTGTCTACTACAGAACCTTTTGCAGAAATTAATTTAATTTCTACGTTTTTTTTATCTACAGAATTTACCATAGTGCGCAAATACAAATTCGTTTCACGTTCAATAATGTTGTTTACATTTATAATGGTTCCCATTTTAGTTGGTGCACTATACGCTCTAAAAACAAAAATTTTCGCATTTGTTTCAGCTGCAAAATCAATTGCATATTGCAAGGTGTTTTGAGCGTTTTCTGTAAATCCGATAGGAACTAAAATATTTTGCATGGTAAAATTTTTAAGACTACAAAGTTACTAATTTTTCAACAAGTAAAGTATTTTCTGTTTTTAAGAAATGTACATTTGTAAAAAATATTTTTTTGAATACAGATATTAGTTTTAAACGAATTAACAAGCTGGCAATTCCTGCTTTAATTGCGGGTATTGCAGAACCTTTACTATCTATTACAGATACAGCAATTATTGGTAATATTAATGAAAATGCTACAGAAAGCTTAGCTGCTGTTGGTATTGTTGGTGCTTATATATCTATGTTAATTTGGGTTTTCGGACAAATAAGAAGTGCAATTTCATCGATAATTTCTCAATATGTTGGCGCTAATAAATTAGATGAAATAAAAACGTTGCCTGCACAAGCTATTGCCATTATTGTAGTTTGTAGTTTGTTGGTTTTAGCAGTTTCATATCCTTTTGCCAAGCAAATATTTCAATTTTATAATGCTTCAGGAGTAGTTTTGGAGTATTGTATTGTTTACTTTAAAATTAGAATTTTCGGTTTCCCATTTTCTTTATTTGTTTTTGCGATTTTTGGAATTTTTAGAGGATTACAAAACACATTTTACCCAATGATCATTGCTATTATTGGAGCTTTATTAAACATTGTTTTAGATTTGGCTTTTGTATATGGAATAGAAGGTTTTATAGAACCTATGTATATTGAAGGAGCTGCGTATGCTAGTGTAATTGCTCAAGTTACAATGGCAATATTATCAATTTTTTTGTTAATTAAAAAAACAGATATTTCCTTAAAAATTAAGACTAAATTTCACCAAGAAATTCCGAAATTATTAGGGATGATTGGCAATCTTTTTATAAGGACAATTGCTTTAAATACAGCATTGTATTTTGCAACTGCTTATGCCACAGGTTATGGAAAAGAATTCATTGCAGCTTACACAATTGGTTTAAATATTTGGTTGTTGGGCGCTTTTATGGTTGATGGATATTCCAGTGCAGGCAATATTTTAGCAGGAAAATTATTGGGTGCAAAAGAATATAAAACCTTATTACTTTTAAGTATTAAATTAACAAAATATGGTTTTATAACAGGAATTATTATTGTTGCTTTTGGCTTTTTGTTTTATAATTTTATTGGGCTAATATTTACCAAAGAACCTTTGGTTTTAGAACAATTTTATCACGTTTTTTGGATCGTTATTTTAACACAGCCTATAAGTGCAATCACTTTTATTTTTGATGGAATGTTTAAAGGAATGGGCTTTATGAAGTATTTAAGAAACGTTTTAATTCTCTCTACAGCTTTTGTTTTTATACCAACTTTATTGTTTTTTGATTGGTTAGATTATAAATTAGTTGCTATTTGGATTGCTTTTACTTTATGGATTTTAGCGAGAGGAATTCCGCTAATTATTAAATTCAGACGTACATTTTTGCCTTTAGCAAATGGATAAGCCAACTTTGCAAACACTTTTTATTTACCTATATTTACTATTAAATCAATTTAGAGATGAAAATAAAAAAAATAGTCTTTATCCTTTTTTTTGGAATAGTTATTGTAGCATGCACGAAAGAAAAATCATTAGAAACTTATATGACAGATTCTTGGCAAACCACCTATTTAAAAATAGAAATGCCAACCTATGAGAAATCGGATTCTTTGTATGTTTTTGAAGATAAATTTGATAATGAGCCAGAATTAATTGCACAATCTGTGTACCATAAAGATGGTACTTTTGATGCTTGGTTTATCAATAAAGAAGGAGAAAAGATTTCTGAATCTGATGGAAATTGGAGTGTAAAAAACGATTCGCTTTTTGTTGATTTTTCATACAATAATAGAGATATAAAGGTTGGCTATCATATTGAAAAAACTGAAGAAGGTTTTTTAGGGAAAAGTACTTTTGATTGGGATAATGATGGGGCTTTTGATGATTTTTTAACAATGAAAACAAAACGTATAAAAACAAACTAAAAGTTGATTAATTTTAAGAAAGTATCTTTAAAAATACGTATTTTTTTGTCCACCATTTTGCTGGTGTTATTGGCATCCATCTTAATTTTGGTGGTTACAGTGTATCAATATGATGAGCAAACAAAAGATTACAATATTCATCGTTTTGAGCGAAAAGAAGCCACAACTATAGAAACTATTGATTTAGAATTAACGAACAAAACAAGTTATCCTGTAAAGACAGAAAACTTATCAAAGATATTTCAAGAGCGTATTTATGAAATTTCATCGATCAACAAATTAAATATTTCTATTTTCGATTTGCATGGAAATTTATTAGTTTCCTCTAAAACCAATGCTTTTGAAGATAGTCAAATTAAGCCTTTAAGTTACAATAATCTCAATAATTTAAACCAAAACTCAAACCATAGAATTTTAATTTCTGATGAAATAGATGGTATGGGTTATCAAGCTTCTTACACCTACATTCACGACCCAAAATTTAAGAGAATTGGTATTTTAGAACTACAATTTAGCCAAGATAATTCAGAGATTGAGGAAGAATTAAAGGAGTTTATTTCTAGATTAGGTTTGGTGTATTTATTAATGTTGATTATTGCTATTGCTTTAGCCTATTTTTTATCAAGTTACATTACACGTTCTATAAAAACGATATCCGATAAAATGCAGCAAACTCGTTTAAATGAACGCAATGAAAAAATTATGGTAGATTCTGCCAGTTCAGAAATCGAAGTTTTAATTGAAGCCTACAATAATATGATAGATCAATTAGAAGAAAGTGCTGTAAAATTGGCAAAAAGTGAGCGTGAACAAGCGTGGAGAGAAATGGCAAAACAAGTTGCGCACGAAATTAAAAATCCACTGACACCAATGCGTTTAACCGTGCAAAGTTTTGAGCGTAAGTTTAATCCTGAAGACGAAAAAATTAGAGAAAAGTTGGCAGAATATAGCCAAACTTTAATTCAACAGATAGATGTAATGAGTTCTATTGCTTCTGCTTTTTCTGATTTTGCAAAAATGCCAACTCAAAACAGAGAAAAAATAAATGTGGTAAGTGTCGTAAAGTTGGCTATTGATATTTTTAACGAAGATTTTATCAGTTTTAAAACAACAGAAAAAGAATTATTTGCAAATTTAGATAAAACGCAATTAATTAGAGTGGTTACCAATTTGGTTAAAAACGCCTTGCAAGCTATCGAAAATGAAGAAAATCCTATTATTGATGTGATTGTTTTAACAGAAAAAAACAATATAAAAATTATAGTTTCAGACAATGGAAAAGGAATTGCAGAAGACGTAAAAGATTTAATTTTTGAACCTAAATTTACCACCAAAACAAGTGGAATGGGACTTGGTTTAGGAATGATAAAAAATATTATAGAAGCCTATGAAGGTAGAATTTCTTTTACATCAAAAGAAGGGATAGGAACTATTTTTACTGTAATTTTACCAAAAGAATAATTAGTAATTGCCTTGTTTTTAAAGGCTTTAAAAAATAAATAGAATGGATTTCGAGAATATAATCGTAGAAAAAGGAGATGGTCTTGGACAGATAACCATCAATAGACCAAAAAAATTAAACGCTTTAAATAAAGATACTATTACAGAGTTAAGTTTAGCGTTTAAACTTTTGGAAGAGGATGCAGAAGTAAAGGTAATTATCTTAACAGGTTCTGGAGAAAAAGCTTTTGTAGCTGGTGCAGATATTTCTGAATTTGCTAATTTTTCTGTAGATGAAGGAGGAAAATTAGCCCAAGAAGGACAAGAAATATTGTTTGATTATGTAGAAAATTTATCAACACCAGTTATTGCAGCCGTTAATGGTTTTGCTTTAGGTGGAGGTTTAGAATTGGCAATGGCTTGTCATTTTAGAATAGCTTCAGACAATGCAAAAATGGGTTTACCAGAAGTTTCTTTGGGTGTAATTCCTGGTTATGGAGGTACACAACGTTTGCCACAATTAGTTGGTAAAGGCAAAGCAATGGAGTTAATTATGACTGCTGGAATGATTTCTGCAGAGGATGCAAAAGATTGTGGATTGGTAAATCATGTAACTACTTTAGAAGAATTATTGCCTTTGGCAGAAAAGCTAGCTGGTAAAATTATGCGAAACTCATCTGTAGCAATTGCAAGTGCCATTAAAGCTGTAAATGCCAATTTTAAAGATGGTGTAAATGGTTTTGATATAGAAATTAATGAGTTTGGAAACTGTTTTGGAACTGAAGATTTTACAGAAGGAACTACTGCTTTTTTAGAAAAAAGAAAGCCAAATTTTCCTGGTAAATAAGTTTATCATTGAAATAAAAAGCATAAAAAACGAGCCATTATTGGCTCGTTTTTTTTGAATTTTACTATGTCTCGTCCTGAAATATTGTTACAGTCAACATTATAAAAATGGACTCAAATTACAAAAAGTGTACAAAGAAAGCTTACAGTTTAAGTTTAAAATTACAGATTGTTCAAGAGACTGAACAAGGTTTGTTATTACCCCTAACAAGCTACAGATAAATACGGAATTCAAGCAAAGTCAACGATTCTGACTTGGTTAAAGAAACATGGTAAGTTTGATTATCAGTATATAATTCAAAAAGGCAGTGATGAAAAATTACTACCTTTAATTTATAAATCTTGTAACGCTATTTTAGGACGTCACACCTTTATGAATCCTTAATTTTTAAATTCTTTCGCTTTAAATTGTCTTTTTCGGTTATAACCAATAATAGCAACAGTTAAGATAAAGATATTTAAAATGGTTCCAAATTTTGCGTCTTTCCAATTCATAATAATTAAATATTGCGAAAGGCTAACAGCTATAATTATCAGATTTATCCATTTTTTATTATTTAATAATGCTGATGATGCATATATAAATATTAAAAATGTTAGCAGCCAAAGTGCTCCCATAGGTTTTGAAATGTTTAAAAGTTCGTTAAATATTTCTGTAGAGAAAAAAGCTTTTATAAAACCTATTAGATGTAAAAAACCATGAAAAATAAGTAAGAGTGCATAAAAGTATTTCATAATTAAATTTTTAGTGATTTCTAATTTTTCCTGTTATTTCATCTAGGGTAATTTTAAATACTAAAGGGATTTCTTCTTTATTAATTTTACTGGAAAATTCTCCAATAAAATGTAGGTTTCTTTCTTCTTTTCTTAATATGATATCTTTAATGCCGTCTGCAAATTCATGTAATTTGCTTTTTGCATCAATACCAGAAAGTTCTTCGTAAATTCCGTGAGCTAAAACAGAAGTCCAATCTGTAAAGCTTTTTATTTCTGCAACCTCTAAAGAAACTTGTTTGTTTTGATGCATTGCTATTGTTTTATGTCCTTTATTAGAATAGCCTATAATGGTGTCTTTAGAATCAAAAAAGTACGTAATTGGTACAATAAATGGTCTATCTCTATAAATGTACGCGAGGTAACCTATATAATTATTAGCTAAAAAATTAATGCTGTCTTGTTGGTTTAAATTTTTTATCATCATAATTATTTTAAAGATTAATAGCCAATTTATAATATATAATAAAGATAAACTATGATATTAGTCAGTTAATATTTTATAATGTTAGTTTTGTAGAACTAAGGATGGTTTATTTTTTAATGTTTCTATTAAAACGTTACAATATTCAAATTATCAGTGCTTTGTAAATTTAATATTAATTATGATGCAAAAACTCTTTTGTAAAAATTTAAAAGCTTTTGATCTAAGTAGATCAAAAAAAATCAATAATATAATATATTAAAGGATTGTAAAATTATTATATATCATTTTTACAAAGGTTCTTATTTAATCTTTTTTGTACATTTATACTAAAAAAAAGAATGTTTAATCAAGATCAAGATGTATTTAATGTTTTATTAGGGTCAGTCTCTGAAGGTGTTATTGTTGTAGACGAACATCAAGTAATTATAGAGGCAAACGAATCTGCCCTTAAAATGTTTGGCTATGAAGATAATGAACTTATAAAGCAACCTTTAAATACGTTAATTCCTCGAAATTATCATGCAGAACATGGAAGCCACTTTAAAGGTTTTATGAAAGATAAAAAACGCAGAAGAATGGGGCAAGGAAGAGATATTTTTGGCGCAAGAAAAGATGGTAGTATTTTTCCTTTAGAAGCTGGTTTAAATCCTTTTACTATTTATGGGAAAAACTATGTAATGGCATTGGTTATAGATATTACATTGCGTAAAAAACAGGAACAAAAAATTATAGAATTAAATACTGATTTAGAGGATAGAGTAGCTCAAAGAACCAAAGATTTAAAAAAAGCAATTGAAGGGCTCAAAACACTAAATCTTGAGTTAGATGTTGAAAATAAAAAAAGAATTGAAGCCGAAGAAGAAACTAAAATTGCCTTAAAAAAGGAACAAGAATTAAATGAATTAAAAACCAA
This sequence comes from Polaribacter sp. Hel_I_88, assembly GCF_000687935.1. Taxonomy (NCBI): domain Bacteria; kingdom Pseudomonadati; phylum Bacteroidota; class Flavobacteriia; order Flavobacteriales; family Flavobacteriaceae; genus Polaribacter; species Polaribacter sp. Hel_I_88. The sequence continues at coordinate 1,701,282 of NZ_JHZZ01000001.1, forward strand.
ATTTTTATCTTTAGTTTCTCACGAATTTAAAACACCTTTAAGTGGTATTTTAACCTCTACAATGTTGTTAGGTAAATATAAACTAAGTGAGCAACAAGAAAAAAGAGATAAGCATATTAAAACAATTACAGATAAAGTTCATTATTTAAATAATATTTTAAATGATTTTTTATCGATAGAAAAATTAGAAAGAGGAGAATTAACTTACAATCCAACATCTTTCAAGTTAAGTAAAGTTGTAGATGAGGTTGTGTACAATGCTAATATTCTATTAAAAGGTGGACAAAAAATAAATTATCCAGAAAATATTGATGATTTTCTATTGTATCAAGATGAAAAAATTGTAGAATTAGCCCTATCTAATTTGGTACATAATGCCATAAAATATTCATCAGAAAATACCATTATAGATATCATGATTTCTCAAAATGATAAAGAAACTACTTTTAAGGTAATAGATAATGGAATTGGCATCCCAGAAAAAGATCAAAAAAATATCTTTAACCGTTATTTTAGAGCAGAAAATGCACTGCTTTCTCAAGGTACAGGAATAGGACTAAATATTGTAAAAAATCATATCGAAAACCTAAAAGGAACCATTTCTTTTACAAGTACAGAAAACAAAGAAACTACATTTACATTTATAATACCCAACAAAGCAACCAAATGAAAAAAATATTATTGATAGAAGATGATGCAGTTTTGAGAGAAAATACAGCTGAACTATTAGAGCTTTCAAATTATACTGTTTCAACAGCACCCAATGGAAAAATAGGAGTACAATTAGCATTCGAAAAAATACCAGATATTGTGGTTTGTGATATTATGATGCCAGAATTAGATGGTTATGGTGTTTTAGAAGCATTGTCTAAAAATAATAGTACAAAATATATTCCTTTTATATTTTTATCTGCTAAAACAGAACGTAAAGATGTAAGAAAAGGAATGGATTTAGGTGCTGATGATTATATTACAAAACCATATACTGAAGACGAGTTAATAAGTGCGATAGAAAGTAGGTTAGCAAAAGCATCAATTTTAAACGATGAAAGAAATAGCACTGCTAATGATCAACTTAAAGAAGAGGAAGAAGATGAGAACGAAATAAGAACTTTAAATGATTTAAAGAACTTTTTTGATGACAATGGTACCATTTTCGAATACAGTAAAGACGCTGTTATTTTTAAAGAAGGAGACAATTCTAACTTTATTTATTTGATTTGTAAAGGGTTTGTAAAATGCCATAAATTTGATGAACAAGGTAAAGAATTAACCACAGCACTATATAAGGAAGATGATTTTTTTGGCTACACTTCTTTTACACATAATATTCCATATCAAGAAACGGCTACAGCTTTAAAAGACACAGAATTGGTAGGGATTCAAAAAAGTGATCTCATAAAAATTTTAAACGAAAATCATAAAGTTACCTTAGCACTTATTGAACTTTTAACAGATAATATTTCTGGCATAAAAGACCAATTGCTAGAAATGGCATATAGTTCTGTACACAAAAAAACCGCAAGCACAATTCTTAAGTTTGTAGAAAAAATGAATCAAAAACCAGAAGAAGCTATTAAAATTTCTCGTAATGATTTAGCAAGTGTAGCTGGTATTGCAACTGAAACTTTAATAAGAACTATTTCTAGTTTTAAAAAACAAGGACTTATAGAGATTGAAGGTAGGTCTATTAGAATCTTAGATATTAAAAAATTACAGGAAATTTAGGAGTTATTTTTTAAATGTTTTTTAAAAAGGTAGCAAAAAACGATATGACCAATATCATTTTTTTAGCTTCATCTTCTTTTTAGTTTTGATATGTAAAGAAACTATCAATGAAAAACATTTTACTTCCTACAGATTTTTCTAAAAATTCATGGAATGCAATTGAGTATGCAATTAATTTTTATAAGGATACTCCTTGTAATTTTTACTTGTTAAATGTTGGTAGAGAAAGTAATTTAGTTGTGAATGATTCTCCTTATATTCCTAATAAAGATGTGCTTGAAAATCTCATCTTAAAACCTTCAAAACAAAAATTAAAACAATTTTTAAAGCAAATAAGAGAAGAGTTTCCTAAAAATAAAAAGCACAATTTTTATACTTTAGTAGACTATAATTTTTTTATTGATTCTATTAGAAAGCACGTTAAAGAAAAAGAAATCGATTTAATAATTATGGGAACCAAAGGAGCTTCTGGTTTTAAAGAATACATGATTGGTAGTAATACAGGAGAGGTTATTACAAAAGTATCTTGTACTACTTTAGTGGTGCCAGAAAACGCAAAATACACAGCGCTTAAAGAAATTGCTTTTCCTACAGATTTTATTTTATCTTATAATACTCAAATCCTAAAATCAATTTCAGCAATACTGCAGAAAGAAAACGCGTCTTTGCGAATTTTACATATCAATAAAAAGAAAATTCAATTAACAATAGACCAAGAAAACAATAAAGATGTTTTAGAGGATTTATTCAGCAATTTTGAAGGTAGCTTTCATAATTTAACCAACACAAAAGTAGAAGATGCTGTGCAATGTTTTGTGGAAAGTAGAAACATAAATATGATAGCAATGGTTGCTAAAAGTTTAAACTATTTTCAGCAAATATTATTTCATTCTAAAGTAGAGAAAATTAGCTACCATACCAATGTCCCTTTTTTAGTATTACACGAATAATTTACTATTCATCAATCGTTTATTTCTTCTTTTAAAATTTAGTTTATTGCTTTTCTTCAATATATAATAGTATTTTTTTTAAGTGCAAATCCCAAAATTAAAAAGGAATATTTTTTTTCTAAAACTGATATATGTCATATTTTAAATTTACAAACTACTGTATATTTGATGTATACAAACACAAAAAAGTTCTTTAAGTTATTGATAAAAAAATTACGGATTAATAGAATTTGTAAACTAAAAATTGAGTTTGAATCTATTGTTTAGTGTCGTGTAATGTTTTACTTATTAATAGGTAAAATATATTTTAGTATTCTAAAATTGGACAATAAAATCATACTCCTTTATGAACAGGAAGTTTCGGCTTCCTGTTCTATTAAAAAAAAGCCTTAATTATCTATATGGTAATCAAGGAGGTTATGAATAGATTGTAGCTATTATTGAACTTGTGTTCTCTAATAATTTTAAAACTATTCTGCAAAGGGGAGCTTAAACTCCCCTTTTTTTATCTTTAAAAACAATTAAAAATAGTATTTAAATAACTGTTAAATCATCATAAAATGAAAATAAATATTCAATTTGTAACAATGCCCACAAGCGAAACAATGCAAAATTATGCAATTGAAAAGCTAGAAAAAATGGCTCGAAAATACGATTCAATTATAAGTGTAGAAGTTTTTTTTAAGAAAGAAAACGATCCTAAAGGTAATGGTAAAATTTGTGAAATGGTGGTAAGCTTATCTGGTCCAAGAATATTTGCTTCTTCAAATGAAAAAAACTTTGAAGTTGCTGTAAAAAGTACCATTAGCGATTTAGAAAAGCAATTAGAAAAGCGAAAAGCAATTGCAAAACCTTACGCTTAAAACACAAACCAAGTACTCTGTAAATAAAGGCCTTCTTTTAAAGAGGGCTTTTTGCTGTCTGATAAATATCATTGTATTATGCTGTATTAATCCTTATTTTTAACAATACTTAAAATTTACAATGATGAAAAAAATACTTTTACCAACCGATTTTTCTGATAATGCTTGGAATGCAATTGTATATGCTCTTAAACTTTACAAAAATCAAAAATGTAAGTTTGTGTTGCTTAATACATATACTCCCATGATTTATAATATAGATTATATGGAGATAAATGGAGCTACAGCAAATGTTGTTAACTCTATCAGAGAAACGTCAGAAAAAGGATTAAATGATGTGCTTACTAAGATTCAAAAAAAATTTAAAAACCCAAATCATAGTTTTACAATGCTTTCTTCATTTAATACTTTGGTGAGTGAAATTAAAGAACTACATCAAGAAAACATTATAGATTTTATAGTAATGGGAACTAAAGGAGCCACTGGCTTAACAGAAATTTTATTTGGCTCTAACACAATTCACGTTATAAAAAATGTAAAATGCCCAATTTTGGCTGTACCAAGTGGTTTTGGTTTTGAGTCTCCAGAAGAAATATTATTTCCATCAGATTATGAAATTTCTTTTAAACAAAAACATTTACAACCAATTATAGAAATTGCTGAACCTTATACCTCACGAGTTCACTTTTTAAACGTTTCTTTTGGCAATGATTTAACTGATACACAAATTGAAAATAAAAAAAGACTAGAAAGTTCATTCAAAAAAATTGCACATATTTTTCATAGCGTTCCCAATCAAAATGTAACAGATGCTATTGCTAGATTTGGTTTAAAAGTGGATATTAATTTGTTGGTAATGATTAACAACAAACACTCTTTCTTTGAAAATTTATTTTTTCAATCAAAAATACATCAAATAGGGTTTCATTTAAACATTCCTTTTTTAATTATACCTTCTAAAGTTTAATCATAAAGTTCATTTTTGATTCACTATTTTTTAATTTTTCTTACATAAATAATGGTGCTAATACTTTATAGGTTTTTACTCTGACTATTTTGCGAATATTAAGTAGTTAACATCTTGTAAAGTTATAAATACCGCTGAAATATGTTTTATAAACCTATAATTGCCTTAAAATTTATTTGATAAGAAACATCAACTTTCGGGAATTAAAGTGGTTTCCAATCTAATGTTTCTACTAACTTTAAGACATCTTTTTTAATGTAATCTACAGCTGGCAAAATAGAATCGTAATTTGGTTTTGCATAAAAATAGAGCGATCCTTTTATAAAGTGAGTTGTGCTATCTGTTGCATGAAACTGTAGGTGAGAAGCTGCGTTTCCAGTAATTTCATATAATGAACCGAAAACTCTTTTATTAGGGTTTACAAAATCTTTTGGTACAATTTGTTCTGCTTTTACAGCGTGTTTAAAAACTAGTTTTTCTGCTTCTGTTAAGAGTTCTTTTAAGTTGTTTTCTACAGGTCTGTAAGTAATATCTATAGATGCTTTTAAATTTGGATATGTAATTTTTAACCAATTATTTGTTTCATCAATTATTTTTGTAGATTCTAAAACATCAAAAGAATAGGGTCTTGAAACCTCTAACTTTTTGTATTCTTTATCAGGGTATTCTAAACTCAAATATGCTTTTGGTTTTGGTAGCACAGCATCATCACAAGAAATAACTAATAGAGTAAAGATGATAGAAAAAAGAGAATAGAGAATCTTACGCATTTCTTGTTGCTTTTACTTGTTTTATGCGTTTTTTATCTAACGCTTCAATAGTAAACGTATAATTCTTGAAGATTATTTTCTCGTTCTTTTTAGGAAATTTTCCAGAAATTTCCAGGATAAATCCAGCTAAAGTTTCGCTTTCACCTTTTTCTTGTTCAAAGATTTCCTCATCTTCATCATCTAAAACTCTACAAAAATCCTTAATAGTTGTTTTACCTTCAAAAATATAATTATTTGCGTCTATCTTAGAATAATGTAAATCTTCATCATCAAATTCGTCATTAATATCGCCAACAATTTCTTCAATTACGTCTTGTAACGTAACAATTCCACTTGTGCCTCCATATTCATCAACAACAATTGCTAAATGGTTTTTACGTGCTCTAAAATCGTCTAGTAGATCATCTAATTTTTTGTTTTCAGGCACAAAATAAGCTTCACGAACCAAATTTTGCCATTTAAAGTTTTTCTTATTTAAATGTGCTAATAAATCTTTTGCAAATAAAACTCCAATGATATTATCTGAATTTTCTTTGTAAACAGGATTTCTGGAATAGCCATTTTCTAGGATTTTTGCTAAAACAACTTCGTAAGTTTCATCATCGGAAATTGCAAAAATATCGATTCTAGGAATCATAATTTGAACAGTTTCTGTGTTTCCGAAATTTACAATTCCTTGTAATATTTTTTGTTCGTCTTTGGTAGTGGCTCCTTCCGAAGTTAGCTCTAAAGCTTGTGATAAAGTTTCTACAGAAAAATTTGAGTTTTTACTGCCAAGTTTCTTTTCGATAAATTTTGTAAGTGTTATTAGTGGCAAGCTAAAAGGAGTTAAAATAACATTGATTATTTTAATGAATTTTGACATTTTTCTTGAAAATGGCAACGCATTTCTAGAAGCATATACTTTTGGTAAAACTTCTCCAAACAACAAAATTAAGAAAGTAACTAAAACAATTTCAATTAAAAAACGGATGGGAATTGTAAAGAAGTATGCATTTAGTTGAGTATCGAAATCGCCAAAAAGAGTTTCTGCTAAAGAAGCAAAAAGTAGTACAATTAAAATATTAATAAAATTATTGGTAATTAAGATGGTTGCCAATAATTTTCGAGGTCTTTCTAATAAAGTAACAATTATATTTTCTCCTTTAGCTTCGTGAGTAAGTTCATTTAAATCGCTTTGAGAAAGCGAAAAAAAGGCAACTTCAGTACCAGAAATTAATGCAGAACTAATTAATAATAAGATTAAAACAATAGCATTTATTCCAGTTAAAAAATCGATGGAATTTAATAATAAATATAAATGTTCGGGATCTGGATTCAAGTTTTATAGTTTAGTTTCCTGTTTTTACAGGAATGACAATTTTAGAAGAAACATTAAGGTAAAAACCCCAATGAAACATTTTTTAAATTAAAATGGTAAATCGTCATTTTCTTCTTCTTTTACAACCGATTTTGGTTGTTCAGGTTTTGCAGAAGCTGGATTGTTTTCTTGTGTGTTGTTACCCATATCTGCATTTTTTTTGGTCGATAACATCGTCATTTCATTTACTTGCACTTCAGTAGAATAACGTTTTACACCATCTTGTTCCCACTGTCTGTTTTTCAGTTTTCCTTCTACATACACTTTATCTCCTTTGCCTAAATATTTTTCACAAACTTTAGCCAAACCATTTCTAACAACAATATTATGCCAGTCTGTATTGGTTACTTTTTCGCCAGTTTGTTTGTTGGTATAGCTTTCACTTGTTGCAATTGGAAAACGCCCAACACAATTTTGATCATCAAAATAATGCATTTTTACGTCATCACCTAAATTACCGATTAAAATTACTTTGTTTATTGTTCCTGCTGCCATAGTATTTATTGTTGTCTGGTCGAGCGCAGTCGAGACCTAAATTAATCTCTCGACTGCGCTCGAGGAGACAATTCTATTGTCGTAAAAAATCTACATCAAAAGTACTAAAAATATCAATTACTTTTTGGTTGATATTCCTCTAAAAAATTAGCAATTAAAACAGGAACAGGATATTTTTTAATATCTGTCCAATTTACGGTTGCTTTTTTTAAGGTTTCAGTTTCAACAATCCAAAATTGAGTGTATAAATGCTGATGAGAAAGTTTGTGTACAATTTCTTTTTTGTTAAAAAGTGAAATCGTGGTTTCATCAGGAAATAGTTGTATAAATTCTTCGGATGCAATTAAATCATTTTTATCGATAATTTTATCACTCTCAATTAAAGGAAATTGATACAAACCTTGCCAAATACCTTTGCCTTTTCTTTCGGATAAAATGGTTTTATCAACCGCAGTTTTTATCACTAAAAAATTAAAATACCTGTTTTTAATCTTGATTTTCTTCTCTTTAACTGGTAATTCTTTTGTTAATTTCTTTTCGAAAGCCACACAACTATCAGCAAAAGGACAGGTTTCACACAGTGGATTTTGAGGTTTACAATGCAAAGCACCAAAATCCATAATAGCTTGATTATAGGTTCCAGATTGCGAAGTATCTAATAAGGACTGTGCTAAGATTTTAAATTCTTTAATTCCTGCTGATGAATTAATGGCTGTTTTAATGCCAAAATAGCGAGATAAAACTCTGTAAACATTCCCATCTACAACCGCATTTGGTTCATCAAAACAAATAGAAGCAATTGCAGAAGCTGTATAATCTCCAATTCCTTTTAGTTTTATGAGTTCTTTATAGGTTGATGGAAATACGCCATTTAATTCGTTAGCAACATGTTTTGCAGTAAAATGTAGGTTTCGTGCTCTAGAGTAATATCCTAAGCCTTGCCACATTTTAAGAACGGTACTTTCATCTGCATTTGCAAGGTCAAAAACGGTTGGAAATGTTTCCGTAAACTTAAGGTAATATGCCATGCCTTGCGCAACTCTGGTTTGCTGCAGCATAATTTCTGAGAGCCAAATAAAGTAAGGATTTTTAGATTTTCGCCAAGGCAATTCCCTGTCGTTTTGTAAGTACCAGTAAACTAAAGTGTTAGAAAATTTCATTTTTTAAAAATAGTTTTGCAATAGTACATCATAAAATTCACATAAATTTAATCGTTTATATTTTTGGAGTTGATTAATTATCATATATTTGCATCCGCAATTTTCGAATACAATTAATAAAAATATAGTAAAAATAGAGACATGACGAAAGCAGATATCGTATCAAAAATTTCAGATAAATCAGGAATCGAAAAGACAGACGTTTTAGCAACTGTTGAAGCATTTATGACTGAAGTAAAAGATGCATTAGAAGGTGGTGACAACGTTTATTTAAGAGGTTTTGGTAGTTTTATCATCAAAACTAGAGCAGAAAAAACTGGTAGAAATATTTCAAAAAATACAACTATTAAGATTCCAGCTCATAACATTCCAGCTTTTAAACCAGCAAAAACTTTTACTGAAGGAGTAAAAAATAAAGTAGCTGTAAAGTAACAAAATACTAATCTAAACCGTTAAAGGTTTAAAAAAACAACAGATCATTATGCCAAGTGGTAAAAAAAGAAAGAGAGCAAAAATCTCTACACACAAAAGGAAAAAAAGAGCTAGAGCAAATAGACACAAGAAGAAAAAGTAAGCTAATGCTTACTTTTTCGTTTATTGTATAGCGAAAAAGAAATTACAGTACAAAAAGTTCATTGACATTAAAAGATTTGCGAGTTGTAAGCCAGTAAATCTTTTCACGGTATTTAAAAATACCTGACATTATTAATCCATCTGCACACTAAAGTGCAGTGTTAAAACCAGTTCAGTATGAAAACAGAATTGATTATTCGTTCAAATTCATCTGATATTGATTTTGCCTTATTAAGAGATGGAAAACTTATTGAATTAAATAATGAAACAACTGGTAACAAATTTTCTGTAGGCGATATTTTTTTAGCCAAAATAGGAAAAGTGTTAACAGGTTTAAACGCATCATTTGTAAATGTTGGCTATCCAAAAGATGGCTTTTTACATTATCATGATTTAGGTGCGCAAGTAAACTCATTAAATTCGTTCCTTAAGAAAGTAAGCACAGGTAAGTATAAAGAATTCACTTTAAAAAACTTCCAGAAAGAGGAAGACATTAACAAAGACGGTAGTATTAACAAAGTATTAAAAACAGGGCAAAACCTGTTGGTACAAATTGTAAAAGAACCAATTTCTACAAAAGGCCCAAGATTAAGTTCAGAACTTTCTATAGCTGGTAGGTATTTGGTATTAGTTCCTTTTTCTAACAGAGTTTCTGTTTCTCAAAAAATAGAAGATCCGAAGGAAAAAGAACGCTTAAAAAGATTGGCAAAGAGCATAAGACCTAAAGGTTTTGGCGTTATTTTAAGAACTGTTGCAGAAGGTAAAAAAGTAGCAGAATTAGATAAAGATTTGCAAAACTCATTAGAACGTTGGACAACCATGTGTAAGAGAATTCCTAACACAAATACACCAACAAAAATTTTAAGTGAGTTAAACAGAGCATCTTCTATTTTAAGAGATGTTATGAATGAAACTTTTACAAATATTGTAACAAATGATGAAACTTTGAAAGTAGAAATTAAAGAATATCTGCAGGAAATTTATCCTGAAAAGGAGAAAATTGTAAAGTTACACAAGTCTGAAGTGCCTATTTTTGAAAAATACGGAATCGAAAGACAAATTAAAACATCGTTTGGAAAAACAGTTTCCATGAGCAAAGGTGCCTATTTAGTTATAGAGCACACAGAAGCTTTACATGTTATAGATGTAAATAGTGGAAACCGATCAAACAAAGCAGGTTCTCAAGAAGATACTGCATTAGAGGTAAATCTTATTTCAGCAACTGAAGTAGCACGTCAATTACAATTGCGTGATATGGGAGGTATTATTGTAGTAGATTTTATTGATATGCACAAAGCTGAAAACAGAAATAAATTGTTTCAGCATTTAAAAGAACAAATGGCTTTGGATAGAACAAAGCACAAAATTTTACCACCAACTAAATTTGGTTTGATACAAATTACAAGACAAAGGGTAAGACCTGAGTTAAGTATAAAAACTACCGAAGACAATCCAAATAAAAATGGTCAAGTAGAAGCTCCAATAGTTTTGTTAGATAATATAGAATCTGATTTAGAGAAATATATTATTAATTTAGAGCAGCACAAATCAACCGATAAAAAGATACAATTACACATTCATCCTTTTATTGCTGCCTATTTAACAAAAGGAGTAAATTCAATTCGTTTTAAATGGTATTTAAAACACAAAAAGTGGATTACAATTATACCTAGAGATGCTTACACATACTTACATTATAAATTTACTTCTTCAAAAGAAGAAAAATAAGTTTATATATAAGGCAATAATTTATTATCAAAAAAACCCGAAACTTAAAAGTTTCGGGTTTTTCTTTTTTAAAAGAATTCATAAAGTTTCATATCTTTTTAAGAGATAAATTTCTCGTTTTTCTTATTTATAATTATTTTAAATAATATCTTTGCATTTCTTAAAAATCTATAATTTTATATTGAATGTTACAGCATAAAAAGTTTAAAAAGCTTATTAGTAATATACATTTATGGCTTGGTTTGAGTTCTGGTATACTTGTTTTTATTATTGCAATAACTGGTTGTATTTATGTTTTTCAAGATGAAATTAAAGATGTTGTTTATAAACATCGTTTTGTAAAATATCAAGAAACTAATTTTGTAAAGCCTTCTTTAATTTTTGATTTAATTGAAGAAAAGTATCCAAATTCTCAAGGTAGTATGGTTGTTTATAATGGTAAATATAGATCTGCAGCTATTTCCATTATGGTTGATGAAGTTCCTTATACTATTTATTTAAATCCTTATTCTGGAGAAATAATACACGAAGAAAATTTAGAAACTGAATTTTTTATGGTCATAGAAAATTTGCATCGGTTTTTATTGTTACCAGAAGAAATCGGAAAGCAAGTTACCGGTATAGCTACCATTATTTTTATTTTAATGCTTTTATCAGGCTTGGTTTTATGGTGGCCAAAAAAGTTAAAAAGTGCAACACAAAATTTTAAAATTAGATGGAAAGCAAAATGGAGAAGAAAAAATTACGATTTGCATAGAACTTTTGGTTTTTATATAATTTTACCTTCCCTTTTTTTAGCTATTACAGGCTTAGCTTTTACGTATGAGGTTGTAGAAGATGGTCTTTTTACAATTGGTAATATTGGAGAGGATTCTGTAAAAAAACAAGAACCAATACAGTTTGATAATATTGAAGTTGCAAGTTCTAAAGCATTAGATGCTTCTTTCTTTAAAACACAAGAATTATCGCCAAATAATAATATGCTTTTTGTTTGGAAACAGTTTAACGGTTTGCCTATTGTAACAGGAGCTTATCCTAAAGCTTTAGTTTTCGACAATCAATCTAACTTTTTATTTCATCCAGTGAATGGAGATCTTTTAGAAACTCAGTATTTTAAAGATAAATTGGGTGGAACCAAACTTCAAGAAATAAATTTTGGTTTGCATACTGGTCAATATTTAGGGCTTTTTGGTAAAGTTATGGCTTTTTTAGCAAGTCTTTTAGTAGCTTCTTTACCAGTTACAGGTTTTTTGATCTGGTATGGAAGAAAAAAAAGAAAAAAAAATAACTTTATATAGTTTCAAATAAATTTTTCATCCTTATTTTTGCATTTTATTTATAATTAGTCTTAATTAATATAATTTAATTATTAACAGAAAATAAAACGTATTTAATTGAAATATTTATTAAAAATTTTACTCTTACTTCTATTTATTTCTATGTCTAGTTTGGCACAAAAAAATACATTTAGTATTGCTGGTAAAGTTACAGATGAACTTGGATACCCATTATTTGGTGCCAGTGTAGCTGTTAAAAACACCAATTTTGGAACAACTACAGATTTTGATGGAGTTTTTAAAATTGAAATTAAAAATCTTACTTCAATTATTTTAGAGTTTTCTTATTTAGGTTTTCAAAAACAGACCAAAATTGTAGATTTCAAAAATAATAGCAAACAAATAATAAATATTGTTCTTAAAGAATCAGCAGATAGTTTAGAAGGTTTAAGTATTGTTGCGAAAAGTAAAATTAGAAGAGCCAGAGAACAAGCCTATGCAGTAAATGTTGTTAAAGCAGCAGAATTGTTTAATACAGGAGCAAATATTAATGAAGTTTTAAACAAAACATCTGGCGTTAGAATTCGAGAAGATGGTGGTTTAGGTTCAAATTTTTCTTTTTCTTTAAACGGATTTTCTGGCAAACAAGTAAAATTTTTTTTAGACGGAATTCCTATAGATAACTTTGGATCTTCCTTAACTTTAAATAATTTTCCAATAAGTCTGGCATCATCTATAGAAATTTATAAAGGTGTTTTGCCAATTACTTTGGGCTCTGATGCTTTGGGTGGTGCTGTAAATATTGTTTCTAGAACTACACCAAATTATTTGGATGTTTCTTATGGTTTAGGCTCTTTTAATACACATAAGGCAAACGTAAATTATGCTTATACTTTAGAAAAATCTGGTTTTACAGTTAGATCAAGTGCTTTTTATAATTTTTCTGATAACAATTATAGCGTAAAGGTTCAGCCTATAAATTTGCAAACAAACCAACGTTTACCACTGCAAGAAGTAGAACGTTTTCATGACAATTATAAATCTGCAACAGCACAAATTAACATTGGTTTTGTAAATAAATCTTTTGCAGATAATTTATTAGTCGGTTTTATTGCTTCTGGCAATGATAAAGAAATACAAACTGGAGTTACCATGAACCAAGTTTTTGGTGGTAGAACATCAAATTCATCAGCATTTATTACTAGTTTAAAATACGATAAAACAGACATTTTTACAAAAAATTTAGATTTTAAAATGTATGCAGCATTTAATAAGTCTAAAAATCAGTTTAGAGATACTACAAGATTACGTTACAATTGGTTGCAAGAAACCATACCAACTTCTACTGCAGAAAGTTTTAGAACACAACTTTTAAATAATGATGATGAGTTTTTAGTTACCTCTAATTTAGCATATAAAATATCTGACATACATAGTATTTCGTTAAATTATCAATTTATAGATTTTAGCAGAAGCTCTAGTGATGTAGAAAATCCTGACACTATTTCTTTTCAATTTCCACAGCAATTGCAAAAGCAAACTTTTGGTTTTGCGCATCAAGCAAAATGGCAGCGTTTTAATATAACAACTTTTGCAAAGTATTATTTATTAGATGCTAATTCTTTTGATACCTCTGTTACATCTAATCTTCTAGAAACAAGACAATCATCCTTAAATAATTTTGGTTATGGTTTTGCTGCTACCTATTTTATTTTACCAAAATTGCAAATAAAGTCTTCTTTTGAACGCGCTTTTAGATTGCCAGAATCTGTAGAATTGTTAGGTGATGGCCTTTTTACAAGAAGAAATGCAAACCTTTTACCAGAAGAAAGTTACAATTTTAATTTAGGCGTAAAATATGAATCAAATAGTTTTAGCAATCATATTTTTAATTTTGAAACCAATTATTTTTTAAGAAATACAAACGATTATATTCGATTAGACCAAGCGCAATCTCAGCCTGTAGACAGACAATTTATAAATATTGGTAAAGTTTTTACAAATGGTTTTGAAGTTGATTTACAATATAGATGGAAACAGAAATTAAGAATTAGTGCAAACGCAACGTATCAAAATATTATAGACAAACAAGAGTTTATAACAACTACTAATTTAGGAGGAACAATAGAAACTCCCAATTTAAATTTCGATTTTAAAGTGCCAAACATCCCATTTTTATATGGAAACTTAAATGTGGATTATTCTTTTAAGCCATCACCAAAAAATAACAAATTAAATATTGGGTATTCTTTAAATTATGTGGAAGAATATTTTTTTACACCCAATCAATTAGGAGCCAATAATCAAGACAATATACCAACACAATTGTCTCATAATGCTATGGTTTCTTATGAAATTGATGAAGGTAAATACAACATTTCTTTAGAAGCAAGAAATATTACGAATCAAGATTTATTTGACAATTATTTATTGCAAAAACCAGGGAGATCATTTTTTATAAACTTTAGATATTACTTAGAAAAACAATAAATTAAAACAATTATTATGACAATTACTAAAAACTGGAAAAACCTATTTTTTATTCTATCGATTGCATTTTTAATAGGATGTGATGATGATAACACTGAAACTCCTGATAATAATAATACCGAAAAACAATTTGTGTTAGGGATTGGAGTTACAACACCTACAGAAACCACAAATTTTTTATTAAGTACAGATGATTTAATGACAGGAACCTTATCATTACAAGGACAAGGAACTCTGCAAGATGGTTATAGAGATTATGGTTTTGGGGCCAATACCTTTTATAGTATTGGTGGTTTAGGAGTTACAGATGTAAATACAGTAACAACAGATGGCGCAAATGGTTTAAATATTGAAACAGGATTAACTTTTCCTTTTCAGTTAGATGGTTTTAGAGAAGCAAATGGCGTTGCAAATACAATGGTTGGTATTTCTTTACCTCAAAGTCCGTCTACAAGCGAAAATATTACGTTTTATAATGTAAATATTTCTGGAAATTCAATTACAAACTCTAATACAGTACCAGTAAGAGACGTATATAATGAAACTACAGATTGGATTTTTACAACTGGAATGCAAGTTAGAGGGAATAAGCTTTTTCAAACATTTTATCCAATAGATAATGCAACTTTTACTACTAATAATACAGATACTCAATATGTTGCTATTTACAACTATCCTGCATTTACTTTAGATAAAGTAATTACAGATACTCGTTTTGGACCTGCAGGTGCTTTTAATACAAGAAGTGGAATTTTTGTAACAGAAACAGGCGATATTTACACAGTTTCTAACAGTAATTTTGGATTTACACAAGCAACAAAACCAGCAGGAATTTTAAAAATTGAAGCAGGAAGTGAAACTTTTAATGAAGATTATACTTTTAATACAGAAACAGCTGCAAATGGAGGTAAAATAATACATGCTATTTATGTGGGCGATAATAAATTGTTTGCAGAAGTTTCTACAAAAGTGTTAGAAGAACCAGATGGTTCTAATGGTTTTGGAAATGTATATACAGATTCTAATTTGCATTTAGCTATTGTAGATTTAGTAGCAAAAACAATTACAAAAGTTGCAGGTGCTCCAGAATTTATAGGAAATGGAGGAAGAAGTTTTGCGGCTTTTAAAGATGGTAATGTCGTGTATTCTTCTATAAAAGATGCTAATGGTATCGTAAACATTTATCAAACAAATTTAGATACTGCAACAGCAATTAAAGGTGCACAAGTAGATGCTACTTTTGTTGGTGGAATTGCAAGAATTAGATAAGTATGTTAAAGCTACAATTATAAATTTTTACTAAAAACCCTAAAATTTTTTAAAGTTTTAGGGTTTTTCTATTTTATGAAGTTAGTTATGTAAAGTTTCTCATTCTGCAAGAATTTTACAGAGTTTGTTTGCACTTGGATAATACTATTTTTTAGGTGACGAACAGACTTCATAATTTTTTTACATCCAGTTTTGTCTTTTCGACCTTTTGCGAGAAATTACATAAAGAAACTAAACATTATATTAATTTTGTTAGAGACTTTTTTTAAAAGTTTTAAATAACAGCTTTCTTGATATAAGTAACAAATGAAAAGAACCACAAAGATTTAAACATAAGAGTTTTTTCCCCTTTGGGGAATTACAGGGGATTTTACTCTTTCCTTTTAATCAAATACATATAAACAGGATAATGATCTGAATAACCACCTGTATAACCAGCACTTGAAAAACTTCTCTTAGGATAGCCTTTAAATTGCCCTTTTCTACTGGTTAAAAATCGCTTGTTAAATATTTTTGCTTGAAACATTTTATACGTAGAAAAATCTTTTTCGCCTTTGTCCAATAAAGGTGATGAAATTAAAATCATATCAAATAAATTGATATTATCTCTGTAACCTAATGTATTAAAGCCTCTTCTAAACAAATCTTCATAAGGATTGTAAATATCTAAATCACCAACTTGGCTTTTATCACTTTTAGTTTTTAGCACTTCTTTAAAACTCGCGTTTATGGGGTCGTCATTAAAATCGCCCATAGTTAAAATCTTGGCATTTGGATCTTTACTTCTAATCTGATCAATAATCCTTAAATTTTGATAGGCTGCTTTTTCACGTAAAGGCCTACTTTTTGCTTCTCCACCACTTCTGGAGGGCCAATGGTTTACAATAATATGAATCAATTCATCATCTAAATAACCAGAAACTAATAATTGGTCTCTTGTATATACTTTATAACCATCTCTATAAATATTTGGATTAAAAACCTCATGATGCACAGGTTTAAAATATCTCTTTTGATAAATTAAAGCTACATCAATTCCTCTTTTGTCTGGAGAATCGTAATGAATAATTCCATAATCTTTTTTTAAAAGATGTTTAGATTTTACCAAATCTTCTAAAACACTTAAATTTTCAACTTCAGAAACACCCAATATTGTGGGACTTGTATTGGCTTTGTCTTCTCCAATTTGTGCAATTACGTTTCCTAACTTATCAATTTTATCCCAATAAACTTTAGATTTGTTCGCTTTCAAAGCCATCATTGGGCTTGCTTCGTCGTTTTTTGAAACATCATTTATGGTATCAAAAAGGTTCTCTAAATTGTAAAAAGCAATGGTTCTAATTTTGTATTTTTTGCCTTGAGCATAATTTAAAAAGACATTAAATATTAGAATTACTAGTAGGAATTTTTTCTTTTTTATTTTCATTTTTTACATCAAATTTAATGAATAAATAATATTATTATTTAAAAAAAATAAAAATTACAGGATATTTTTAATTAAAAAACACTAACTTCACTTCGCTATTAAATTGAAAAAGAAAAAGTTATGAGTAAAACTATTGTTTTGATAGTTGTCTTTCTATTGTTTTTTACAACTATATTTTCACAAAATATTTTAAAAGGAATTGTTGTTGATAACGATTCTAAAACTCCACTAAAAGGTGTTTTGGTAAGTATTCTAAATATACCAAACACGCAAATTACCAACGAAAAAGGGTTTTTTAAAATTGATAATATTCCCAATGGAAGTTATATTTTGGAACTTAAATTTGCGGGTTATGAAACTCAAAATTTCCCTATTGAACTTGCTGATGAAACTATTGATTTAGGAAGTATTTTATTTTACAAAGATTTCACTGAAGATCAAGATTTAAGTTTAATTACCATTACAGATGATGAATTAAATGACGATACAAGTGCTGCAGATAATATTGCAGGACTTTTACAAGCCACAAAAGATATTTTTCTGAGAACTGCTGCTTTTGAGTTTAGTTCCTCTTTTTTTCGTGTAAAAGGATTAGATTCTGGAAATGGAAAAGTGTTGATTAATGGCATTGAAATGAACAAAATCTATGATAGCAGAGCTCAATGGAGTAATTGGGGTGGTTTAAATGATGTTTTGAGAAATCAGGAATTCAGCAATGGTTCAGCTCCTTCAAATTTTACTTTTGGTGGCCTTTTAGGTTCTTCAAATATGAACACAAGAGCATCAGAACAAAGACCAGGAATCAGGCTTTCTTACTCATCATCTAACAGAAGTTATGTACACAGAGCAATGGCTACTTACAGTTCTGGAATGAGAGAAAATGGTTGGGCTTTTACATTTTCTGGAAGTAGAAGAACTGGGCAAGAAGGTTTTAATGACGGTACATCTTACAATGCATATTCCGTTTTCACATCGATTGAAAAAAAGATAAACGAAAACCACAGCTTCAATTTTACGGGTATTTTTACTCCAAATAGAAGAGGGAAATCATCTCCAAATACACAAGAAGTTTTCGACTTAAAAGGAATTGCTTACAATGAATATTGGGGGAATTTAAATGGCAGAAAAGCCAATTCAAGAATTAAAGACGTAAATGAACCTATTTTAATGCTGAATCATTATTGGAATTTGAGCAGCAAAACCGAATTAAATACAAATATTTCATATCAATTTGGACAAATTGGTAACAGTCGTTTAGATTTTAATGCAGGCGCAAATCCAAGTCCTACTTATTATCAATATTTGCCAAGTTATTTTGTGGCAAGAGATGAATTGGCAAGTGCGTATGAATTTCAACAAGAATTTTTAAACGATGGTCAATTAAATTGGATCAGGATTTTTGATGCCAATATTACAAATGCTTCAGCAGATTTGCCCAGTGGTTATGTGTTGTATGAAGATGTAAATGACGATTATCAAATTACAGTAAATTCAATTTTAAATTCGGCAATTAGTAATAACATCAACATAAATGCAAAAGTAGAATACAGAAAATTTAACTCCAATAGTTTTGCAAGAGTCATTGATCTTTTAGGTGGAAATGGGTATTTAGACATTAATAATTTTGCGGATACAGAAGATTTAAAACAAAACAATTTAGCAACTCCAAACAGAATTGTTGGCGTAAATGATAAATTTAGATACAATTACAACATAAATGCAACTATAGCCAAAGGTTTTGTACAAGGGCAATTTAAATATAATAAAGTCGATTTTTATGGAGCAGCTAATGTATCTCAAACGAATTATCAAAGAGAAGGTTTGTATCAAAATGGGCGATTTCCTGATAATTCTTTAGGAAAATCAGAACAATTAAGTTTCACCAATTTTGGTGTAAAAGGAGGAGTGACTTATAAAATTACAGGTCGCCATTTGTTAGATGCAAATGTTGCCTATATTACAAATGCACCAACCATTAGAAACTCGTTTTCTAACTCTAGAGAAAATAATAATGTAGTTGATAATTTGGTGAGCGAAAATGTTTTTTCTTCAGATTTTAGCTACATTATTAGAAGTCCAATTTTTACAGGAAGACTCACAGGTTATTACACCTATATTGAAGATGCCACAGAAATTTCTTTTTATTTTGCTGATGGAGTTGGTGGAGATAATACTGCTTTTGTGCAAGAGGTTTTAACAGGAATCAACAAAAAACACTTGGGAATTGAAGTGGGTCTGGAAGCCCAAGTTACATCCACCATAAAACTAAAAGGCGCAGCTGCTATTGGGCAATTTACGTATGATAACAATCCTGATTTATATTTAACAACAGATGTTGCAAACGAAGGTGTTTTTGATGATAAAGGTCGTTCTCAAAACTATGTTTCTAATCTAAAAAACTATAAAGTTTCTGCTGGTCCACAAAACGCGTATTCAGTTGGTTTTGAATATAGAGATCCAGATTATTGGTGGATTGGAGCTACTGCAAATTTCTTTGAAAACACCTATGCAGATATTGCTCCATTAAACAGATCTAGCAATTTTTTTACAGATGATGATGGTTTGCCTTTTGAAGATTATGATCCAGTTTTAGCAAGAAACTTATTACAGCAAGAACGTTTTGATAATTATATGGTGGTAAATATGATTGGTGGAAAATCATGGAAAGTTGGCGATAAATATATTAGCTTTTTTGCAACTGTAAATAATGTTTTAAATACCGTTTATAAATCTGGCGGATTTGAGCAAGGACGAAACGCAAATTTCAGACAATTAAGAGACGATAAAGCCTTAAATACACCAGTTTTTGGCAATAAATATTGGTATGGAAGAGGAACAACGTATTTTTTAAATGCTAGTATAAGTTTTTAAATTCTAGAAAAAATGAAAATGAAAAGAAAGAAAATCATCAAAATAATAGGGATTGTAGCTATCTGTTTCCATTTTACAAATTGTGTAAATGACAACGATTTTGAGATTCCTGCAAGTTTAGGAAACGAAGAAAACACAAAATTAACCAATCTTTTAGATAGTATTCAAGCTGGTATTTATCAATTAAAAACCATAAAAGAAGTTAAGGAATTATATATTTCTGGCAACGAACCTTTAAAAGTTGCTTCTAAAATTGTGGTAAAAGGCTATGTAGTTTCTTCGGATCAAAAAGGGAATTATTTTAGAGAATTTTACATGCAAGATGCTCCAGAAAACCCAACTGCAGGCTTAAAAATTTCGTTGAATTTAAGCAATAATTATAACAAGTTCAATTTTGGTAGAGAAGTATATATTTTTTTAAAAGACCTATATATTGGCGAAACAAATTCAGGCGATGGAATTATTACCATTGGTGGGAAAATAAATCCTACAGATGCTTTAGAAATTCAAAGTGTTTCTACAAATCAACTAGAAAAACATGTTTTTAGATCTGAAAACACTCTTGAAATTATACCGAAATTAGTTTCTTTGGCTGGTTTAAATGCTAGTGATATTGGTACTTTTGTAAAAGTGGAAAATGTTGTATTTCCTGAAAATTTACAAGGAAAAGCCTTTGTAGATCCTACAGAAGATTTTGATACACAAAGAAAAATACAAACTTGCCAAACATTGGGTTTTGCAGATTTATTAGTAGAAACAAGTTCTTTTGCTAGTTTTGCAAATAAAACATTGCCTTCTGGAGGTGGAACCATAAAAGCTGTGGTTTCCAATGATTTTGGTGGCGATTTTTTGGTGTTGGTTTTAAATTCTGATGAAGATATTTCCATGGATGGAGAACGTTGTACAACATTATCAGAAAGCGATTTTTTAACAATTTTGTTAGAGGAAGATTTTGAAAATGAATCAGGAGAAATTAGCGTAACAGATTGGTTAAATTATAGAGAGGAAGGTACACAATCTTGGCGATCGTATTCAGATACGTATTCGCAAAGCAAAGCTGCAAGAGTTGGTTCTAGAAATTCTGGAAACGCAAGTACAATTACCTGGTTAATTACAAAAGGTGTAAATTTGGACACAACAAATGAGGAATTTTTATCGTTTGAAACTTCAAATAGTTTTGCAAATGGTAGTAATTTAGAAGTTTTAATTTCCACAAATTGGGATGGAACAAAAACAAATGTAACAGCTGCAACTTGGGATATTTCACCAGCAAACATAGTTTCTGATGGAGAAAATTTTAAAAATTGGGTTCATTCCACGTATATAAATTTGTCAGATTATTCAGGAACAGTGTTTATCGCTTTTAAATATACAGGAACAGGAAATATCAATTTTGATGGAACATACGAATTAGATAATATTAAAATAAATGCCAGATAATTTTAAGATGGATAAAATAGAACATATAGGAATTGCAGTAAAAGATTTAGAAAAATCGAATCAATTATTTGCAGCACTTTTTGGAGAAAATCATTACAAAACAGAAGAAGTACTTTCTGAAGGTGTAAAAACCTCTTTTTTTAAAACAGGACCCAATAAAATTGAATTGTTAGAAGCTACCAATCCAGAAAGTCCGATTGCGAAGTTTATTGAAAAAAAAGGCGAAGGAATTCATCATATTGCTTTTGCTGTTACTGATATTGTTGCTGAAATTAAAAGGTTACAAAATGAAGGATTTACAGTTTTAAATGGAATACCTAAAAAAGGAGCAGACAATAAATTAGTTGCTTTTTTGCATCCAAAAACTACAAATGGAGTTCTTATAGAACTTTGTCAAGAGATTTAGTGAAACTCACTTTTAAAAAAGTCGCAAAGCAACTTATTTAAAAGTGTTAGTTGAACTAATCCCGCTTTTTAGCGGGATCTTTTAATTATAATATTCTAAAGTTTATTAAAATACAAACACTTTTTCTCTTAATTTAGAAATTTTACTCAAAATATTTACTGCAAACTGCATACTGTAACTGTAAACTGCCCATTATTTTTTATTATCTTGCACCGATTTTAAACAATAAATAGCAATGTCCAATAAATTTGATTCATATCAAAAAAGACGCTTAACATCTTCTTACATATCTGTTGTAATTAGCATTGCTTTGGTGCTTTTTATGGTGGGTATTTTAGGGTTGATTGTTCTAAAATCAACAAAAGTTGCCAATTTTGTAAAAGAAAAAGTAGCGATAACACTTTTTATAAAAGATAACGTAACTCAAAAACAAATAAAAACGTTTAGAGAATCTCTGTTAGAAGAAGAGTTTACAAAAAAAGCAGTGTACACAAGTAAAGAACAAGCTGCTAAAAAATATAGTGAAGAAATTGGCGAGGATTTCTTACAGTTTTTAGGAGAAAATCCGCTTAAAAACGGAGTTGATATTTATTTAAAAGCTGATTTTGTAACACCTGAAAAAGTAGCGGAATTAGAAAAGAGATTTTCTAAAAATGCTTTTGTGGCAGATGTTTCTTACGATAAACCTTTGATTAATCTTTTGACGAAAAACATTAAAAGGATTAGTTTCTGGTTGTTAGTTTTAAGTAGTTTTTTTGGGTTGATCGCCATGATTTTAATCAACAGTTCCATAAGATTATCTATCTATTCAAAACGATTTAATATAAAAACCATGCAAATGGTGGGTGCTACAAAAAGCTTTATTAGAAAACCATTTATATGGAGAAGCATAAAACTAGGGTTGTTTGGCGCATTTTTAGCATTAATTGCTTTAGCAGTGGTTGTCTATTATTTAGATCAATTTATACCAAGTTTAGACTTTTTAAATGATTATGCAACATTAGGTTATATAGCTGGAGGTGTAATCTTATCAGCGTTGATAATTACTTGGATTAGTACATTTTTTGCAACACAACGTTTTTTAAACCTACAAACGGACGAACTTTATTATTAATATTATGAAAAAAGAAGTGAATCAAGAACGAGAATTTTTATTCGGTAAAAGGAATTACATCATCATGCTTGTAGGTATTGTTTTTATTACTGTTGGCTTTATTTTTATGTCTGGTGGAGGTAGTGAAGACCCAAATGTTTTTAATGAAGAAATATACAATTGGCAACGAATTCGTTTAGCACCAACTTTAGTAATTATTGGTTTAGCAATAGAAATCTATGCTATTTTAGCAGACCCGAAAAAATAAACTATGGATGTTTTAGAAGCAATAATTCTTGGAATAATTCAAGGATTAACCGAGTTTTTACCAGTATCCTCTAGTGGTCATTTAGAATTAGCAAAAGCCATTTTAGGCGATACTTCTGTGCCAGAAGAAAGTTTAACGTTTACAGTAGTTTTGCATTTTGCAACAGCTTTAAGTACGTTGGTTATTTTTAGAAAAGAAGTTGCAGAAATTTTTAAAGGATTGTTTCAATTTAAATGGAATGATGAATTAAAATTCTCTCTAAAGATAATTATTTCTATGATTCCTGCAGTGATTGTAGGTTTACTTTTTGAAGAACAATTAGAATCTTTTTTCGGCGGAAAAATACTTTTAGTAGGAATTATGTTGCTAGTTACAGCAGTTTTATTATTGTTGGCAGACAAAGCAAAAAACACCAATAAAGAAGTTTCTTTTTGGAATTCTGTAATTATCGGCATTTCGCAAGCCATAGCAATGTTACCAGGAATTTCTAGATCTGGAGCAACCATATCCACCTCTGTTTTATTAGGAATTGATAGAACAAGAGCTGCACGTTTTTCTTTTTTGATGGTAGTTCCTTTAATTTTTGGAAAAATTGGTAAAGATGTTTTAAGTGGTGATTTAAACTTTCAATCCTCAGAAATGATCTCTATTTCAGCAGGTTTTATTGCGGCTTTTTTAGCAGGTTTATTAGCTTGTAAATGGATGATTGCAATCGTTAAAAAGAGTAAACTTTCTTACTTTTCAATCTATTGTGCAATAGTTGGTTTTATTGCTATTGGATACGCACTTTTGAGTTAGTGAAACTCAATTTTTATGCATTATGCAGTAATTCATAAAAATTGTTAGTCGAATTAATCCTACAAAAAAGCAGAGTCTCTTTTAGATTAAATTTATTACATAATTTACATTTTCACATTAAAATAACTTGATATTGAGAACTGAAGAAGATTTTAAAAACGGTCAAGTTCTATTGATTGACAAACCTTTAGAGTGGACATCTTTCCAAGCCGTTAATAAATTGCGTTGGCACATCAAACAGCGATTTAAAATCAAAAAGATTAAAGTTGGTCATGCAGGAACTTTAGATCCTTTAGCAACTGGTTTGTTAATTATTTGTACAGGTAAACAAACCAAAGAAATCAATACATATCAAGGTCAAGAAAAAGAATATACAGGCACTTTTACAGTTGGTGAAACAACACCAAGTTACGATTTAGAAACAGAAATCGACGAAACGTATCCAACAGAACATCTAACAGAAGCCCTTTTAAAAGAAACTACAAAACAGTTTATTGGCGCAATTCAGCAAAAGCCACCTATTTTTTCCGCAATTAAAAAGGATGGAAAACGTTTATACGAATTAGCTAGAAAAGGCGAAACTACCGAAATTAAATCGAGAGCTGTAACGATTACAGAGTTTGAAATCACTAATATAAACCTACCAAAAGTAGATTTTAGAGTAGTTTGTAGCAAAGGAACTTACATTCGCTCTTTGGCGTTCGATTTTGGAAAAGCATTAAATTCAGGCGCACATTTATCAACCTTAAGAAGAACAAAAATTGGTGATTTTTCTGTTGAAAATGCAACTTCTATTGAAGGTTTTATTGAGAGTTTGGGAGAACGTAGTTAATTTTATTTTATTCCAATTATTTATTCTTTAAACCTTTACTTTTAAAAAATCTTGTTAATCTACTGTTGGTTGGGTATGTTCTGTGTTTGGTCATATTGTTGAAAATAAGTGCAGTCACAAATAAAATTAATGTTCCATTTTGGATTAGGAATAAACTATTTATGTTTTTACCATCTTTTTTCTAATTCATCAAAATTCCTTTCATAAAAAAATAAAAAGGCATCAAATGCATCTTTTTTCGTTTGTTCAGGTATTACACTACAAAAATCTTTATCATAAAAATCGTATTGAACAAGACCTAACCATTTTGTCTTTTTTCGAGTTATTGGTCTTTTAAAACAAACGTAAAATTCATATTCGTCTAATTCACCAACTATTGAAACTGATATTCCTTTTCCATCATTATCATCTAAATTTATTGATGGTGAGCGATGAACTTGAATTTCGTTCGCACATAATTGCAACTTCAATAAATTTTCCCATTCAAAATTTTCAAACTTTTGAATAAACTCATCTTTTGTTAAAAGTTGTTCATTCAATTCATAAGATTTCAAGGGATGAGATTCAGAATATTTTAGTTTCATTTTCGGTTCTTTAAATGTTTGCCAACTCATTATTTGAATTATATAAAATCAAATATAACAGTTTTCAAAGCAATTTAAAGGAAATGAAAACCTTTTACAAACTAAATAATCTTAATCTCAAAAGAATCTCTATCATTTAAAAAACCCAATTTTTCTCTAATTGCTTTTTGATTCGATTTTACTAAAGTTGCTTTTACTATACCAACCTTATTTTTGGGTAAATTAGAGAGTTCTTCACCCAAATAATCTATCACTAAAGAATTTCCTGAATATTCGTAATCATTGGCATCTTTTCCAGTTCTATTAATACCAATTGTGTAACTCATATTCTCAATAGCTCTTGCTTTTAAAAGCGTTTCCCAAGCTTTAATTCTGGTAACTGGCCAATTTGCCATAAAAATTAACAAATCGTAATTTTCTGTGTTTCTTGCCCAAACAGGAAAACGTAAATCGTAACAAATTAAAGGGCAAATTCGCCAACCTTTATAAGTTACAATCAATTTTTTATCTCCAGAATTGTAGGCTTTATGTTCACCAGCCAAGGTAAACGAATGTCGTTTGTCATAGGTTTCTGTTTTTCCTGAAGGATGCACAAAAACCAAGCGATTGTTGTATTTGTTATTGTCTTCAATAACCAAACTACCAGTAATGGCAACTTGTTTTTTTGATGCCAATTTTTGCATCCAAGTAATGGTTTCTCCGTCCATTTTTTCTGCAACTTTTTCAGGATTCATGGTAAAACCGGTGGTGAACATTTCCGGCAAAACAACCAAATCTGTACTTGCTGACAAACTCTTTATGTGTTCTTCAAAAAAAGCACGATTTTTTGCAGGATTTTCCCAAATTAAATCTGCTTGAATTCCGACAATTTGTAGTTCATTTTGCATCAAAATAAATTTAAAGATTATAGAAGTATAAAAGTAAGTTTTTGTAATTTAGGAAATCAAAATTATGCCAAAAATTCTATGCAATCTTTTATTTCAGAAACGATAGATGATATTTTAAAAACTACAAATTCTTTTGAGGATGTTGTTTTTATTTTGCCATCACAAAGAGCCAAAGTCTTTGTAAAACAAACTTTTAAAGATAAAATTTCGGTAGGGTTTTTACCAGAAATGCTAAATATAGAACAATTTATTCAGCAAATTTCTGGCGTTCAAAAAGCAGATAATATTCAGTTGTTGTTTCATTTTTATACGATTTATAAAAGCGTTGAGCAAACTCCAGATTCTTTTGATACGTTTTCTTCTTGGGCATTAACAGTGTTGCAAGATTTTAATGAAATTGATCAGCACTTAATCAACACAAAAGGTATTTTCACCTATTTAAGAGATATTGAACGCCTTAAAAAATGGTCTGTAAATGGTACGTTTACAGAAACAGCTTTGATAAAAGATCATTATTCTTTTTTAGAAAAACTGAACATTTATTATGATGCTTTTTATACATTTTTGTTAGCTGAAAACATCGGTTATCAAGGTTTAATGTACAGAGAAGCTTGTAAAAAAGTTGATGAATTTTTAGCTAAAAACACCAATAAAAAATTCTTTTTTATCGGTTTTAATGCGTTGAATAAAGCTGAAGAATTCCTATTTCAAAAAACATTGCAAAATGGAATTTCAGAAATTTATTGGGATTTAGATGAAACTTTTTTCAAGTCTAATCATCAAGCAGGAAAATTTATCAGAAAATATAAAAGTAGTTGGAATTATTATGATAAAAACGAAATAAAACTTTTAGGTGATACCTTTTCTGCTGCAAAAAAGATTCAAGTTATTGGTGCTGCAAAAAATAATACGCAGATAAAATATACTGGAGAAATTTTAGAAAAAATTACCGATTTTAAAAACACAGCTTTGGTTTTAGCTGATGAAACTTTGTTGCCTGTTACCTTAAATTCGTTGCCCAAAAATGTTGATGCCATTAATATTACAATGGGGTATCCTTTAAAAGATATCCCAACAACGAGTTTGTTATTTTCTATTTTTCAGTTGTTTATTTCGCAAGAAAAATTACAGAAAAGTAGCTTAAATGAGTTTTATTATAAAGATGTAATTCGTTTTTTTAAGCATCAATCTATTTATGGTTTAATTGCTAAGATTGATAATTTTACGGAAACAATCGCAAAAGATAATCAGACTTTTATTGCAAAAAATCATTTGGACGATTTGCTAAAAGAAGAAAAATCGGAAGTAAAAAATATCATTTTAAACCTGTTTAAACCTTTTGATTCTGTTGAAAATTTTATAGATAGAATACTGACTTTAATCGACCTTTTAAAAGTGGAGGTAAATCCTTTAGAAAAAGAATATTTATTTAGATTTTATACTGTTTTTACGCAGTTGCAAGCTTTGCAAAATGAGTTTCATTATTTTACCGATTTAAAAACCTTATCGTTATTTTTTAATCAGTTAATAGCTTCAGAAAGTTTGTCTTTTCAAGGAGAACCTTTAAAAGGTTTACAGTTGATGGGAATGTTAGAAACACGTGTTTTAGATTTTGAAAACATCATTTTAGTGTCTGCCAACGAAGGTGTTTTGCCTGCCAATAGTCAACAAAATACGTTTATTCCTTTTGATGTAAAAGTGGAATATGGTTTGCCAACGTATAGAGAAAAAGATGCTATTTTTTCGTATCACTTTTTTAGGTTGATGCAAAGAGCAAAAAACGTTTTTATTTTATACAACACAGAACATGATATTTTTGGAAGTGGTGAAAAAAGTAGATTTGTAACGCAATTAGAAATGATGAGAACAGATATTGTTCAGAAAATTATTTCACCAAAAGTTGTCGCACAAAATGCCGAATTAAAAACCATCGAAAAAAATGAGTTAGTTTTTAATCGACTAAAAGAATTAGGAAAAGCTGGTTTTTCACCTTCTTCTTTAACTAATTATTTATACAATCCTGTTGCTTTTTACAAACAGAAAATAGTACGAATCAAGGAATTTGATGATGTTGAAGAAACAGTTGCTTACAATACCTTAGGAACTGTTGTGCACGAAACTTTAGATGAGTTGTACAAACCTTTTATGGGTGAATTTTTAAAGGTTGATAATGTATCATCCATGGAAAAAATTGCTAAGGATTTAGTTTCGAAACATTTTAAAATCCATTTCAAAAATGGAGATATTTCTACAGGACAAAACCGATTAATTTTTGAAGTTGCTAACAGATTTGTAACGAACTTTTTATCCAAAGAAAAAGACTTGGTTAAAGACGAGCATAATCAACTAAAAATAATTGCTACAGAAGAAAATTTATCAGCAGAAATAGTTATTGAAGGGTTTGAATTTCCTGTAAAAATTCATGGAAATGTAGATAGAGTTGATGAGCTAAATGGCGAAATTAGAATTATTGATTACAAATCTGGAATGGTTCAAGCTAGTGAATTAAAAGTGCTAGATTTTGAGAAATTAAGAGAAAAAGAACAATTTAAAGCCATTCAAGTTTTAATGTATGCGTATTGTTATGCCCAAGAAAAAAAGTTTGATTTTTCTAAAAACTTAAAAGCTGGAATTTATTCGTTTAAAAATTTAAATAGTGGCTTTTTACCTATCAATTTTTCATCAAATTATAGAAATCCTGAAACCACAATTACACAAGAAAAACTAGACGAATTTATTGAAGAATTAAAAAGTTACCTTAAAGAAATATATGATTTAGAAACTCCTTTTATAGAACCTGCAGATTTAAAGTATTAAGGTTTTAGTTTTATTTATACACTTCTAACATACTATCTATTTTTGGTCTCCAATAATCGATTTTTGCTTTTCTTGATGAATGGAAATTATAAATACTATCATCAATTTTCAGTAATTCTACGTAAATT
The DNA here is from genome assembly GCF_000687935.1 of Polaribacter sp. Hel_I_88. Taxonomy (NCBI): domain Bacteria; kingdom Pseudomonadati; phylum Bacteroidota; class Flavobacteriia; order Flavobacteriales; family Flavobacteriaceae; genus Polaribacter; species Polaribacter sp. Hel_I_88. Next base: position 1,730,462 of record NZ_JHZZ01000001.1, read on the forward strand.
CTGTCTCCAATTTTTTCTAAATCAGCATATGATTTGTCATCATTATATTTGACTTTATTGATTTCATGATTAAATTTTCTTGCAAAACTTTCAAATAAATCAAATCGTAATTTTTGTAATTTCATCAGATCTTTAAAATTTGTAGTATCCTTTATCCATGATTTATTTTGGTCAAACAAAGCTCTAACTTCAGCATCTTTTAAATTTGTAGTTTTAAGATAAAATCCATGAAACCATGATTCGTTTAAATCAGAATTTAAATTTGGTTTTGCTTTAAAATCAGATGGTTTTATTTCCAAATTTTCAGACCAAAATATTACATGTTTTTTAAGAAAATAATATTGAATTTGAATCCGTGTATTCCAATAAGTAAATCCAATTATGATAACTGAAATTATGGTTATAATAATTTTTCGGGTTTTGGTCATAATTATACACAACTGATATCTGAGTAGAAAACAAAAAACCACAAACTTTACTGTTTGTGGTTTTTTAAAATTTAATTATTGGTTTAAATCTTTTTCTTCACTTTCTTGAGGAAAAATATGATTAAACAGGCCAAGTGTTTTATTATATTCTTCTTGTATTTCTATGACAAATTCTCGGTCATTATCATATTGCCTAACTTGGTCTACAATACCTCTGTATAAATATCTAAACGTTAAATCGAACTCTTCATAAACCATCTCAAAATCTTCTTCATCAAAAGTGCTAAACCAAACTAACTTCTCTTTAAATAAGCGAATTAAATCTTCGGCAGTTTCTCTTCCTTTTTTCTGATCGCCCAACATGTAATACATTTCTGGGTATTCCATTGATAAACTATAATGATCAAAATCTTCAATTGGCATTTTGTCTATAGATAAATCTAAAATTTCCAAAGCTTTAATAGTATCGCCTTCCATTGCAAAAGCAGATGATAAACGCATTAAACTATTTCTTAAAGAAATGGCATTTCTTTTGGTTTGTTCATCTAAATAAATCTTACCATCGTTAATGTTTCTCCAATTCCATTTTTGAACATTATTGTACATTTTTTCGGTATCAATTCTACCAATATCAAACAAACTTAATTCGCGAATTACCTGTCCATTTTCGTTATAAATTTTGGTTGGAGTTTTAATTGGTACAAATTTAAAAGCAACACCATCTAATTGTAAATAATCTTTTAGCCAAATATATTCGCTATCTGTATTTGAACCACCTGTAAAATAAATTGGTTGTTTCCAATCGAAATTATTTAAAATATCGAGCATTAAAATGGTATTTTTACCAAGAGCTCTATCAATAGTAATATCAATATAAGGCACAATTAAATCTGCATCTTTTTGAGCCACAATTCCATATTTTAAAGCATTTTCTTTATTTACAGGAATTCTTATTTTATTGGTTGGTAATATTTTCTCTGGATTTCCATCTTCATCTAAATCATAGAAAGTACGTTTGCTATCACTTCTAATCCACTTCATAAAATTATCTAATTCTAAAACAGAATCTTTTAACTGAGGAAATATTTCAGGAAAATAATAAGCAACATCTAAGGTTCCATATTTATATTCATCATGTGTTAATTGTGATGGAATTGGAGCTGCTTTATACGTTTTTCGTTTCATTTGGTCTATGTACCAATCTGTTTGAAAAAGACTTGTATTGATCAACTTAACATCGGTTCTAACACCTTCTACCTCTTGCATATACCAAAGAGGAAATGTATCATTATCGCCAATGGTAAACATAATTGCATTAGGATCTGTACTTTCTAAATAGGCTTGCGCATTTAAGTGTGTTGTATATCTGTTAGATCTATCATGATCATCCCAATTTTGATACGCCATTAAAGTTGGTACTGCAAGCAAGCAAGCAATGCTAACTGTCATTGCCATTTGCTTTCTAGAAGCCATATACTTTAAATATTCATACAAGGCAAGTACACCAAAACCAACCCAAATTGCAAAAATGTAAAAACTACCTACCACAGCATAATCACGTTCTCTTGGCTCAAAAGGTTTTGGGTTTGTGTAAAATATAATGGCAAAACCTGTAAAGGCAAAGAATAAAAAGAGTGTAAAAAAGTTCTTTTTATCCCATTTTATCTGAAAGAACAAGCCAATAAGTCCTAATATTAAGGGAAGAAAATAATAGGTGTTTCGCCCTTTATTTAATAAAGCTTGCCAAGGTAGCATTTTTTGTGAACCTAATCTTGCTTCATCAACAACATCAATTCCACTGATCCAGTTTCCATTATAAATGTCTAAATTTCCTTGAATATCATTTTGACGCCCAACAAAATTCCACATAAAATAACGTCCATACATGTAGCCAAATTGATAGCTCATCATAAACTTTATGTTTTCTGCAAACGTTGGTCTTCTTTGGCTATTTTCTGGAATTCCTGCAATTCTTTTGTACATTTTTTCTGATGCAGGGTTCACCATTCTTGGTATAAAACCTTTGTGTTTATCAGAATAATTAGGCAAAACATCTTTGTAAACATTTACAATTACATATTTACCATCTTTTTTCTCATATTTTGGTTTATCATCTCTTGTAGGGTTATTTCTGTTTCTTTCATCACTATACTTATTAGAGTAATAAGTATCATAAAAAACATTGGCATCTCCATATTGTTCACGCTCATAATATGCAAGTAATTCACGCGCACTTGAAGGATTGTTTTCGTTGATGGTTGTGTTGGCATTTGCTCTAATTGGTAACATCATCCAAGAAGAAAAACCAATCATAATAAATAGTAAAGAAAGAATTAAAGTATTTGCAGTTAATTTGTTCTTTTTTCGGGTGTATTTTAATCCGAAGAAAAATAAGGCAACCAAAATAATGGCAGCAATAATACTTCCTGAATTATAAGGTAAACCAACTGTATTTATAAAGAATAATTCTGATGCACTAAAGAATTTTAGTGTAAAAGGAAAAATGAACTTAAAGACCAATACCAATACTAAAACTGAAAATACAGTAGCAATTGCAGAAGTTGTAAAGTTGATGTTTTTATACGTTTTAAAGAAGTACAACATTACTATTGCAGGAATTACCAACAATGAAAGTATGTGAACTCCAAACGATAAACCAACTACAAAACTAATTAAAACCAGCCATTTGTTGCCTCTAGCTGTATATATTTCTCTTTCCCATTTTAAGGCTAACCAAAATAATAATGCCATTAAAAATGATGACATTGCATACACTTCACCTTCTACAGCACTAAACCAAAAACTATCTGAAAATGTATAGGTTAAAGAACCAACCAAGCTACTACCTAAAATAGCAAGTCTCTTTCCTTTAGAAATATTACCAGTTTTAGCGGCTAATTTAGCAGCTAAATTGCTAATGGTCCAAAACATAAATAAAATGGTAAATGCACTAGCCAACGCAGACATGAAGTTAACCATTTTACCAATTTCTGTTACATCTGTTGTAAACATTGCAAAAAATGCACCTAACATTTGAAAAAGAGGTGCTCCTGGAGGATGCCCAACTTCTAACTTTACAGAGGTCGCAATATATTCTCCTACATCCCAAGCACTAACAGTAGGCTCTATTGTAAGCGAGTAGGTAATTAAGGCAATAGCAAATGTAATCCACCCTAAGATGATATTCCATTTTTTAAATTTTTGTGGCGTCATAGAATTAGGTAATAATCTTTGGGCGAATTTACTAATAAATATGATTAAAATTAAGTACTATCTGTTTTTCTAACAATTTATAACTTCATAAATCTTTGTTAACTATAAAATTTGTAAAAAAATGTTTGCAAATTTAAAAGAATGTATTAAATTTGCATCCGCTAAGAAGCACTGGCCCATGGTGTAATTGGTAACACACCGGTTTTTGGTACCGACATTCAAGGTTCGAGTCCTTGTGGGCCAACAAAAGTCCCTTTTAAACATTGATGTTTGAAAGGGATTGTTTTTTAAACACCACTTGTTTATTCCTTATTGGACTTCCTCTAAAGGAAAAATATAACTTTAAAGTTTGTTAAAAAAACAAATATATTGGGTAGATAATTTCTTCTTTTTTCTTCTTTATTATTTTAAAAATCAAATTTATAACCTCAATTTTAAATCTAAATTTTGGGCTTAGATAATGGATATTTAAACTCTCTTTTAAAGAGTTATTATTTGTTAACTTTGTGAAATACGTTTTTATTAGCATAATTAGTTGTTTAAAAATATTAGGACATCTAATTTTAAATAAAAGCATTGTGAATTTTATTTCCACTAAAATTGCGAAGTACCCCAGATTATTATAAACCTAGAAAATTCACTTCAAATAAACAAAGTTCTTTTTAAAAAGAAGCTAAAAATAAAATATCTTAAATGACGGCACAAGTTATAGTATATGAAATAAAAAGCGATGCAGCAAAAAATGCAGAAAAACTTTTTAGTCATAACGATAAATACTTTTATTGGAATGAAGGAAAATTTAAAAACCTCTCTTTAAATGATTATGTTTTTATTGTAAATAAACCTAGTGGATGGGTTTTATTTACAAAATCTAATACTCAAGAAATAGAAACAAATACCCAACAAGGAGATACAATTTTTAAGGATAACATTGATGGTAAGTGGAATTCCATTACCCGATTTGAAATTTTAGAAATACTAAAAATACCACATAATTGGGAATGGAAATCTATCAAAACCAATCAAGCAAAATGTATATATGCGAATGATTTACATATAGCTGATAAAAAAAATGTACTATTAAAGATTAACCAGCTTAAAACACTAAGTAATAAAGAATCTTTTACTAAAATACTTGATACATGTAAGTCAAATATTGAAAGGGAAATAACTGAATTTATCGATAGTAATCAAACTTCTAATACTTTTTTAAATGTAAAAGCTAATTTAGAGCATATAGAAACTTATATAGAACAAAAGGGTTTCAACTTTAAAAAAAGTGAAATCATCAATTTTTATCTATCATTAAAAACCAAACCTTTTGTAATTTTAGCAGGGATATCAGGAACTGGTAAAACACAGCTTCCAAGACTCTTTGCAGAAGCCATTGGTATGCGTAAAGATCAAGTAATTCAAATTCCTGTAAGACCAGATTGGACAGACGCTTCAGATTTAATTGGGTACACCTCTTTAAAAGGAAGTTTTATTTCTAAACCCCTTACAGAAGCCATTATAAAAGCAAAAGAAAATATTACTAAGCCTCATTTTTTTATTCTTGATGAAATGAATTTAGCAAGAGTAGAACATTATTTTGCAGATTTTTTAAGTATTATAGAAACCCGTTTTAGAACAAAAACCAGTGAAGTTAAAACCGATTTTTTACTTTTAAAAAATCAATTAAAAGAAGCCAACAACGCAAATTTATATGATGCGATTTATTGGCCAGAAAACCTATACTTAATAGGAACTGTAAATATGGATGAAACTACCTATCCATTTTCAAGAAAAGTGCTTGATAGAGCAAATTCAATTGAAATGAACACTGTAGAATTAGACTGGATTGACACACAAAAACAAAAAGTTGAAAAGCTTACAGATTTTACAAATGCCAATTTAAAAAGTGAATATATTGCAAGTATAGAACTTACTGAAACAGACAAAGAGCAGGTAGAAGAACCACTTGAAATGTTGAAAAAAATAAATAAAATACTCAAAATTGCAAACCTGCATTTTGCATATAGAGTTAGAGATGAGATTATTTTTTATGTACTTTATGCAAAAAAAGAGCAGTTGCTAACACAAGAAAAAGCTATAGATTTTCAAATTATGCAGAAAATTTTACCTAGAGTTCATGGCAGTTCTAACCGAACTCAAAAAGTAATTATTAGCTTATTAAACCTACTTACTAACGAGGATATAGCAACTTCATATCCAGATTTAGAATACTTAGAGAACAATAAAAAATCAATTCTTAAAAAATCAAGTTATCCGAAATCTACAGAAAAGTTACTATTTATGCTAGAACGTTTTGATGAAGATCGATTTACTTCTTTTTGGGTATGATAAATAATCAAACTAAAAAATATAGTTATGCTGTTAAAAATCATGGAACCTTTGATATTATTACATCCGAAAATGAAAGACTACAAGATTTTAAGACAGTAACAAAAAACTTCGAACTTCGCATTTTAGGACAAAAACAATCTGTTAATAATTCTGAAAAAGTTTATGTATTCGATTGGCAAGAGGTTACTTTTAATGCTATTATAGATCCTCTAAATCATGCAAAAGAATATTCTCTTTGGCTTGATAATAAACTAGTAGCACATTCTAAAACATTAAACAAACAACTACACTCTATAAGAACTCTTAAAACGAAGCTGTCGTTTACGGAAGAAATAGGATGTCATGTAATTAAAATTTTATCTCCTAATGACAAAGTAGTTTTAGAATTAACTTTTGAGGTTTTTCCTGAAAATATACAGTATAAGCAAGAATATAAATTGCTACAACAGGATTGTGTTAGAATAGTTAACAACCTAAGTTTTAAACTGCTTACAAGCTACTATAAAAAAATAAAAAATAAATCTAGTGGTACTACTTCTAATACGAAATGGTGGTTTGTTTTAGATGCTTTATTTGAAGATTTGATAAAAAGTTTAGAGCTCATTCAACGAAACCCAAAACACACTATTATCACAGATGAAGAGGTGAAACAAATAGATAAGGTAAGAAAACCTTCATCAAAAAATAAAATATGGCTCACCAAAAATACTCAGTATATTTCAAATAATAAAGACGAGGGAATTGAATTGATTTCTGGCCACTATTTTTCTCATGCTTTAACACTTAAAAAAAAGATAAGCTACGATAATTATGAGAATAGATTTGTAAAATATATGGCCAATCAAATAATAAGTAGATTAACCGACTTAAAAAAAGATTTGCATAAAAACAGTGTATCTGATAATGAAAATATAGTTCAAAAAATAAAAACGTATACGAGTAGATTACATGGTTTTTTAAATAAAATACCATTTAGTAAAGTTGGTGATTTTGAAAAAGAAACCTACTTTTCTTCAACCTTAACCAAAGCAGCAGGGTATAAAGATTTGTTACAAATTTATTCACTACTAGAAAATGGTTTTGAAATTTTAGAGGATGATTTTAGTTATGTAGATTACAAAAAAATTGATAATCTCTATGGTTATTGGTGTTTTATTAAGATGTTCGATATCATTCAAAATTCTTTAAATTTTACAATAACAAACCAAAATATTTTGGGCTTGCATAATGGAAAATTTAAAGCTAATGTAGGTGTTAATGATCTTACTACTATAAAATTGGCAAGTAAAGAACATAAAGAAATTTCTTTAGAATATAACAAAGAAAAATCTTTAATAACAATGGAGCTTATCACTAAAAAAGAGAACCTTTCTTTATTTCAATTTTATCCAAATTATCAAATTACAAACAATAATAAATACAGTGAAAATTCAAATTATACAGACAGTTCTCTTTTGCTTTTTAAGGAGAATATTGAACAAGAGGAAATTAAAAATGAGATAAAACAAAACAACCCAAAAGATTTAAAATCGATAATTTTATATCCTTCAAATGCAGAAAACACGAATTTTAAAAAATTAAAAAAAGAAGATACTGCTACTAAATACTTTCCATTATTGCCATCAACATCAGGCTTATTGGAAAAATATATAAGAAATATTATTGTCGATGAAACAACAAATAATGTGCAAGCTATTGTTGGAATGCAGTATCAACAATATATAAGTGAAAGAGAAACTTTTGATAAAGGAATACTAATTGGGCGTTTAAAAAAAGAAGCACTTCAAAAACGTTTGACCTATTTAGAGAATGAGAATAGGTATTATTTCCCTTTTGTAAAAAGCAAAAACAGTCGTATTTATAAGGTTTCTTATTTGTTACTTACCAAACCTGAAAGTTCTAAAGCACTATTAAAAAAAGTAAAAAGATGGGAAATACTTAGTAAGAAAGATCTTATAGATACAGGTATAAATTGGAAATTAAACTCAGAACACTACCTTGTTTTTAATTTAGAAAATAAAACAGAAAAAATTGATACTAAAATTGAAATTCCGATTTTTAGTTTTAGATATACCACATTAAGAGGCTTGTATTTTTTTAAAAATCAACTAGAAAATAATGCTTTGTATATTGCAAATGAAACTAGCTACTTATTGTATAAATTTTTAATTAAAAAGAATATAGAATTTACAATTTCGTGGTCTAAAGACGAAAAATATTTTACTAATGTAGTTTTTAAACTATCTAACAATTTAAAGTTAATTTGTTCAAATCGTTTTCCTTATCAACATTATATGGTAAAAAACAAAATAAAACCTTTATCATCTCTCATTGATCAATTTCACTAACTTTTGTGAAGTAAAAACTCATTTTTTAGGGATACAGTTATCATAAATATGTTTTCAGCAAAAAAAAACATACATCATTATTTAGTTTTGTAAAAGAAATAGTAACTTAAAACAAAAAATGATGAAGATACAAGCCTATTTAGCATTTAATGGAAATTGTCAAGAAGCCTTAAATTTTTACGCAGATTTATTTGATGCGCAAGTAGAAAATAGAATTTTCTATAAAGATCAAAAAATAGATGTTCCCAATTCTTATAGAGATAAGTTGCAGCATGCAGAGTTAAAAGGAAAAGGTGTGCATTTTATGGCCTATGATGCTTCTCCAGATACACCCATAAATTCAGGAAACCAAGTGCATATGAGTGTAGATGTGCATGATGAACATAAAGCTAAAGAAGTTTTTAAAACATTAAGCAATCAAGGAATTACACATCATGAATTTAGAGAAAGAGAATGGGGAATGTTTGGTAGATGTACAGATAAATTTGGAATTCATTGGATGGTAAATGCTAAAAAATAATTTCTAAAAAAAATATTAAACTTTATAAAAATGGATTGCATTAGATTGTAATCCATTATTTTTATAAAAAACTTTTAATTCAATTTGAAACTTGTAAAATTCACAAAAAAAGGTATTTATTGTATTCCAGGAAAATTTTATTTAGATCCATGGTATCCTGTGGATTATGCCATTATTTCTCATGGACATGCAGATCATTCAAGGTCAGGAAATAAGCATTATTTGTGTCAGAATGATTCGAAAGCAATTATAAAACATAGACTTGGGCAAGAAATTTCTATTGAAAGTTTAGGCTATAATCAACCTAAAAACATAAATGGAGTTCAAGTAAGTTTTTTTCCAGCAGGTCATGTCATTGGTTCTGCTCAAATTCGTTTGGAGTACAAAGGTTATGTAGTTGTTTTTTCTGGGGATTATAAAACACAACCCGATTTTATTTCCACACCTTATGAACCTGTAAAATGCCACGAATTTATTACAGAAAGTACTTTTGGTTTGCCAATTTACAAGTGGAAAACTGAAGAAGAATTACAAACAGAATTGACAAATTGGGTTTTACAAAATCAAGCAAATAATAGAACCAGTGTTTTTTTAGGGTATAGTTTAGGCAAAGCGCAACGAATTATGAAATTGATTGAAGGTGTAAATGACATTTACGTGCATTCAGCAATCAATAATTTAAACAATGCAATTTCTGGTTCTGGCATTGATTTACCAAAAACAACTTTATTAAATTACGATTTCAAAAAAGCCGATATTCAAAATAAAATTGTCATTTTACCTCCAGCTTTATTAGGCTCAAGAATGATAAAAAAAATACCAAATGCTGCAACTGCAATTTGCTCTGGTTGGATGCACATTCGTGGAAACAGAAGATGGAAAGGTGTTGATGCTGGCTTTTCAATTAGCGATCATGCAGATTGGGATGGATTATTAGAAGCTGTAAAAGCAACTGGAGCAGAAAAAGTGCATGTAACTCATGGTTCGCAAGCAGTTTTTTCTAAATATTTAAATGAAATTGGCATTGAAGCGTATGAATTAAAAACCGAATTTGGTGAAGATGAATTTGCAAAAGATGAAGAAACCAAAACTGAAACTGCGGATTTATGAAAGACTTTTCCAACTTAATTAGCGCTATTGAAATCACCAATAAAACCACTGCAAAAATTGATGCTTTAGTTGAGTATTTTAAAGTTGCCCCAGACAAAGATAAATTATGGTTGATTGCCTTATTCACAGGAAAAAGACCAAGCAGACCTGTAAAATCTAACTTAATGAAAAGTTGGGTGATGGAAATTACACAACTTCCTGAGTGGCTATTTTTAGAAAGTTATTCATCAGTGGGAGATTTAGGAGAAACTATTGCACTTTTATTGCCAAATCCAGAAAATGAAATCGAAAAGCCACTGCATATTTGGATTGATGAGCTCATCAACCTAAAACCAAAAACAGACGAAGAAAAAAAGGAATATGTCTTAGAAGCTTGGAATGGTTTGCAAGCTCAAGAACGTTTAATTTTTAATAAATTAATTGGTGGAAGTTTTAGAATTGGAGTTTCCAAAAAAACCTTGGTAAATGCACTCGCAAAATTATCTGGAATTGATGCAAATCAACTAATGCACAGTATTATTGGAAATTGGACACCAAATTCCATTTCTTTTGATGATTTATTGGGTGGTGAACATATTAATTACGATAATTCAAAACCATATCCTTTTTGCTTGGCATATTCTTTGGAAAAAGAATTGCAAGATTTGGGTGATGAAAAAGATTGGCAAATTGAGTATAAATGGGATGGAATTCGTGGGCAAATCATCAAAAGAAAAGAAGAGGTTTTTATTTGGAGTAGAGGAGAAGAGTTGGTTACAGAACAATTTCCAGAATTGGTGGAATCAGTTTCAAAATTAGAAGGAAGTTTTGTAATTGATGGCGAGATTTTAGCCATAAAAGATAGTGCAGTTCTACTTTTTAACGATTTACAAAAACGCTTAAATCGAAAAAATGTAACCAAAAAATTGTTAGAAGATGTACCTGTTGGTTTGTACATTTATGATATTTTAGAAATTGATGATGAAGATTTACGAGAACAATCGATGGAAATTCGTCGTGAAAAATTAGAACAATTATTTGCTAAAAATACAGCAACAAATTTACATTTATCAGAAGTGATTAAATTTGAGAATTGGAACGAATTAGATGCTTTAAGAAACGCAGCCAGAAGTTTTAATTCTGAAGGTTTAATGTTGAAGAAAAAATCGTCTATATATCATGTTGGAAGAAAAAAAGGCGATTGGTGGAAATGGAAAGTAGATCCTTTAACAATTGATGCTGTAATGATTTATGCTCAGAAAGGAAGTGGAAGAAGAAGTTCTAAATACACAGATTACACGTTTGCAGTTAAAAATGACGATCAATTAGTAACAGTTGCCAAAGCTTATTCAGGTTTAACAGATAAAGAAATTACGGAAATTTCACGTTGGGTAAATAAAAATGCTATCGAAAAATTTGGTCCTGTAAGAACTGTAAAAGCAGAATTGGTTTTCGAAATCGCTTTTGAAGGAATTGCCTACAGCAAACGTCATAAAAGTGGAGTTGCCTTGCGTTTTCCAAGAATGAAGCGTTGGCGAAAAGATAAAACCGTAAAAGATATTGATACGATTGAATCAGTGAAAGCATTAATACAAAATTAGGTTCAAAATTCAATGTTCTAAATTCAAGATTCCAATCTTGAATTTTAAACTTTAAACCCGAAATTAAAGTTGAGCAATTTTAAACAAACCCAAGGCTATCAAATCATCCAAAATTGGATGGCAGAAAAAGGGCACACACCTTTTAGTTTTCAAGATCAAACTTGGGAACGTTACCACAATAATTTTAGTGGAATGGTGGTTGCTCCAACAGGATTTGGTAAAACATTTTCGGTTTTTTTAGGAGTTGTCATTGATTATTTTAATCACCCAGAAAGATATAAAAAAGGATTAAAATTAATATGGATTAGTCCTTTGCGTTCTTTAGCAAAAGATTTGGCAAAAGCCATGAATGAAGTTGTAGATGAAATTGGTTTGGATTGGGAAGTTGCTGTGAGAAATGGAGATACACCAACCAACATCCGAAGAAAACAAGAGCGATTAATGCCAGACGTTTTGCTCACAACTCCAGAAACATTGCACCTTTTATTTTCTCAAAAGAAAAATTCACGTTGGTTTAAAAATGTAAACTGTATTGCTGTTGATGAGTGGCATGAATTGTTAGGTTCTAAAAGAGGTGTTTTAGTAGAATTGGCAATTGCAAGAATTAGAAATTTATCAAAAAAAACCAGTGTTTGGGGAATTACAGCAACCATTGGTAATTTAGAAGAAGCAAAAAATGTTTTGATTCCTTATGATGGTGTAAAAACCACGATGATAAAAGCGAAGGAAAAAAAGAAGATAGAAATTGTTTCGGTTTTACCAGATGAAGTTGAAGAATTGTCTTGGGCAGGACATTTGGGTAAAAAAATGAGCTCAAAAATAATTCCGATTATTTATGAAAATAACACCACTTTAATTTTTACAAATACTAGAAATCAAAGCGAATTATGGTATCAAATTCTCATTGAAGAAGCACCAGATTTAATTGGGCAAATTGCCATTCATCATGGATCTATTGCAAAAGTACAGCGTAATTTTATTGAAGAGGCTATTTCTCAAGGCATTTTAAAAGCAGTCGTTTGTACATCCTCTTTAGATCTGGGAGTCGATTTTAAACCTGTAGATTGTGTGATACAAATTGGTTCAGCTAAAGGAATTGCACGTTTTTTACAAAGAGCAGGTAGAAGTGGACATTCGCCTTTTGAAACCTCAAAAATGTACGCAGTTCCTACACATTCTTTACAATTGATAGAAGTTGCAGCAGTAAAAGAAGCTGTAAAACAAAACGAAATCGAAGCAAGATATCCTTATGTATTAACCTATGATATTTTAGTGCAGTTTTTAGTAACCTTAGCAGTTGGTGAAGGTTTTAAAGCTGATGAAACTTTTGAATTTATCAAAGAAATTCACGCTTTTCATTATTTAACCAAAGAAGATTTTGACTGGTGCATTCATTTTATCACACAAGGTGGAAATACCTTAAAATCTTATGAGGAATTCCACAAAGTGGTTTTAGATGAAGAAGATGGTCTTTACAAAGTAAAAAGCAGGCGAATTGCAATGATGCACAGAATGAATATTGGTGTAATTGTTGGCGAAGTTATGTTGTATGTAAAATTCTTTTCTGGTGGTTATATTGGCATGGTTGAAGAGTATTTTATATCGAAATTAAAAAAAGGTGATGCCTTTGTAATTGGTGGTAGAGTTGTAGAAATGAAACAGATTAAAGATATGACTGTTTTGGTAAAAGCCAGCAAATCTAAAAAAGCAATTACGCCAAGTTGGAATGGTGGACGATTGCCTTTAACCTCTTACTTAACGCATTTTTTACGTTTAAAATTAAGTGATGCTATTGATGCCAATAATAGAGAAAGAGAACTAAAATTTTTACATCCGCTTTTAAAACGTCAACAAGAAAAATCTCACATTCCAAGACATGATGAATTTTTAACAGAACTCATAGAAACCAAAGACGGTTTTCATTTATTTATGTATCCTTTTGAAGGACGATTGGTGCACGAAATTATGGCGTCTTTAATTGCTTATAGAATTAGTCAAATAAAACCCATAACGTTTACAATAGCACAAAATGATTATGGTTTTGAATTGCTTTCTGATCAAGAAATTCCGTTAAACGAAGATAATATAGAACAGATTTTATCCAAAGAAAATTTAATGAAAGACATAATTGCAAGCATCAACGCAAGTGAAATGGCTTCCAGAAAATTTAGAGATATTGCTGTGGTTGCAGGTTTGGTTATTCAATCTCAACCAGGAAACAAAAAATCGAATAAGAGTTTGCAATCTTCCTCTGGTTTAATTTTTAGAGTGCTGAATGATTATGAACCCACCAATTTATTATTAAAACAAGCGTATGATGAGGTTTTTAATTATCAACTAGAAAAAGTGCGTTTACAGAAGGCTTTTGAGCGAATTACAGAGAGTAAAATAATTTTGAAAAGAGCAAAAGATTTTACACCTTTGAGCTTTCCTTTAAAAGTAGATAGTTTGCGAGGCACAATGACTAATGAGGAATTGAGCAAACGAATTCAACGTATTCAAAAACAGGCAGTAAAATGATAAAAACCGTTTCGATTGTAACTCATAAAATAAATTGTAATGATCAAATTTTAGAGTTAACCAATCAACGAGTTATTTTTTGGGAAGCACAAGAAAGCCTTATTTTAAGCGATTTACATATTGGTAAATCTGCCCATTTTCAAAAAAGTGGCATTCCAATTCCCTCTTCAGTTTTAGATGATGATTTAGCAAGATTAAAACAATTAATTACCCATTTTAAAGCCAAAAATTTAATTATTGTGGGCGATTTATTTCATGCAGAATACAACAAAGATTTAGATCAATTTAAGGCTTGGCTTTCCAATTTCGATGAATTAAATTTAAAGCTCATCAAAGGAAATCATGATCGTTTAAAACATACAATTTACGATCAATTTAATATAGAAGTGCATCAACCTTCCTTGGATATAGATTGCGTAAAATTTGTGCACGATTCCATAAAACCCACCGAAAATTGCTTTACCATTTCTGGACATTTGCATCCTGGAGTTTCCATCAAAGGAAAAGGTAGACAGCGAATTAAATTGCCTTGTTTTCAAGTAGCTGAAAATCAACTAATTTTACCTGCTTTTAGTTTATTTACAGGTTTAAATACACAGAAAAACTTTGATAAATGCCAAAATTTCTGTTTTACAGAAGATGGTATTTTTGAAGTATAGAAAAAGTGGTTTTTGAAGCTATTTCCTGCTTTGAATTTATCTTGAGCGAAGTCGAAAGACTATATCTTTTTGCTGAGTTCTCGATACAAATTTGCAAAAAGCAAATTCACTCGAACTAAGCAAAAAGGATGTCGTTTCAATCAGGGCTAAACTTGTTTGTAAGTTTTCAGCCTAAAAAATCTTTTGGAAAGTTTGTTGAATACAATGCAAAGACCTCACAGGTTTTAAAAACCTGTGAGGTCTGAAATAAATTTTATTCGTGAATTCGTAGCAATTTTATTCCATTAAAAAAGCTTTCAAATCTTCATAAGAACTCGCTTTTAAAGCGACTTTCTTATTATTCATTACTTTTTGAATCTGTTCAGGAATTTCCACTTTTACAGGCAACGTTTCTTCAACAACATCTAAAAATTTAACAGGATGTGCAGTTTCTAAAAACACACCAAATTCGTTTTCTTTTAAACCGTATTTTTTCAGTCCTAAATAACCAACTGCTCCATGAGGATCTGCAACATAACCAGAATTTTCGTAGATTTTCTGCATGGTTTCACGAGTTTCATCATCTGTAAAACTGTAAGAAGAAAAAGCGCTTTTTAAAGTTGCTAAATCGTTGTTAAACAATTCTCTAATTCTAATAAAATTACTTGGGTTTCCAACATCCATAGCATTAGAAATAGTTGCTTTCGATGGTTTTGGTGTATAAATCCCATCAACTAAATAATTAGGAACAGTATCATTTACATTGGTAGCAGCTACAAAATGTTTGATGGGTAAACCTAATTTTTGCGCCATAATTCCTGCACAAATATTTCCGAAATTTCCACTTGGCACAGAAAAAACCAATTCTTTATTTTTTGATTTTAATGCTTTATATGCAAAGAAAAAATAGAACATCTGTGGCAACCAACGTGCAACATTAATTGAATTTGCAGAGGTTAATTTCTTGATAATTTCCTCATCTAAAAAAGCTGTTTTTACCATTTCTTGGCAATCGTCAAAAACACCATCAACTTCTAAAGCTGTTATGTTTTGCCCTAAAGTTGTGAGTTGTTTTTCTTGAATATCGCTCACTTTTCCTGAAGGATATAAAATAACTACATTCACACCTTTTGCGCCTAAAAATCCATTGGCAACTGCACCTCCAGTATCTCCAGAAGTGGCTACTAAAACTGTAACTTCTTCCTTATTATCTCTATTAAAATACTCTAAACATTTAGCCATAAATTTTGCACCAACATCTTTAAAAGCCATTGTTGGTCCATGAAACAATTCTAAAGAAGCAATGTTTTCATCAACTTTTACCAAGGGAAAATCGAAAGAAACTGTTTTTTCAATAATTTCTTTTAGTATTTCAGTCGGAATTTCATCACCTACAAATTGTTTTATGGCTTCAAAAGCAATTTCATGATTTGTATAATTTTCTATATTCTTAATAAAATCTTGTGATAATGGCGTAATATTTTCTGGGAAATAAATTCCTCTATCTTTTGCTAAACCTTCTACAACTGCATTTTTAAAAGTTGTGTTAGGCGATTTATGGTGTAAACTGTAGTAGTTCATTTTTTTAGACTTTAGTTTTTGGTTTTTAGACTGTAGTTTTAAGGTCGCTGTAAAACCAACGACTACAAACTAACAACTACTGACTTATAAAATTTTCATTCCTTCTGCATTCACTTTAGATGTAAACATTTCAAAGTCAATTCCAGTATTTTTGTAAGCTTCTTCAATAGCTTTATGTACTTTTTTAGCAATTTTATTGCCTTTGCAAAGCGCAAAAATTGTTGGACCTGAACCAGAAATCCCTGCTCCTAAAGCTCCAGCATTTAGGGCTGCATTTTTTACATCATCAAAATGTGGAATTAATTTTTTACGATGAGGTTCTACAATAATATCAACCAATGAGTTGCTAATTAGCTCGTAATTTTCTGTATATAAACCCGCAATTAATCCACCAACATTTGCCCATTGAGTAACTGCATCTTTTAACGGAATTTCAGTTGGTAAAACAGCTCTTGCATCTTTTGTTTTAACTTCTATTTGAGGATGAATTGCAACAACTCTCAACTTTTTTGGAACAGGTAATTTTACAATTTCTAAAGGATTGTAGCTTCTTACTAAAACAAATCCGCCATAAATTGCTGCTGCAACATTATCTGCAATTTGAGAACCACAAGCAACTTCTTCACCAAACATGGCAAATTTTGTCAATTCAAGTTCAGAATATTTGTTTTTTAAAAACTGATTTACTCCAAATGCAGCACCAGCAGCACTTGCAGCAGAACTACCTAAACCACTTCCAGGAGAAAACCCTTTGTGAATGGTTAATTCAATTCCAAAATTGGCATTTGCTTTAAGCAAAATCTTTTTAACAACAGCACTTGCCACATTTTCGTCTACATTATAGGTTAAATTTGCACCCGTAATTTGAGTGATTTTTACGCCTTTTTCGGCTGTTTTTGTAAATGTCATTTCGTCTCCAACAGCTTCTACAGCAAAACCAAGCGAATCAAATCCACAAGAAACATTGGCAACAGTTGCAGGAGAAAATATTTTTAAATAATCCATTTTTGTAAGTTGGTGGTCTTTAGTTTTTAGACGTTAGAACTATTGTCTAACCACTAGAAACTAACGACTAATTTATTTGTTCGCTATTCTAATCACATCTGCAAAAATACCAGAAGCTGTAACATCTGCTCCAGCTCCAGCTCCTTTTATGATTAAAGGGTTTTCTGGATATCTATCTGTAAAAAATAATACAATATTATCACTTCCTTCTAAATTATAAAAAGGATGTACTGCAGGAATGTGTTGCAAGCCAACATTGGCTTTTCCGTCTACAAATTCAGCAACATATTTTAAACGACAATCTTTATCATTTGCTTCTTTATAGATATTTTGAAAATGATTTTCGTATTTTATTAAAGATGCATAAAAATCATCATTATTTGTGGTTTCCAAACTTTCTTTTGGTAAAAATGCGTTGTTCACAATATCTTCCAATTCCATTTTATAACCACTTTCTCTTGCCAAAATTAAAATTTTTCTGGCAACATCTACACCACTCAAATCGATTTTTGGATCTGGCTCTGTATAACCTTCTTTTTGAGCTTGGGCAACAACATCGTGAAAAGTTGAATCCTCATCAAAATTATTGAATACAAAATTTAAGCTTCCTGATAAAACAGCCTGAATTTTATGCACTCGATCTCCAGAATTAATTAAATTCTTTAAAGTATCTATAATTGGCAAACCTGCACCAACATTGGTTTCAAATAAAAAGGAAGCATTGTATTTCCTTGAAACGTGTTTTAACGTTTTATAATTATCAAAATTAGAAGCACAGGCAATTTTATTACATGTAACAACAGAAATGCTATCTCTTAAATACTTTTCATACACTTCAGAAACTGCTTGATTTGCAGTATTATCAATAAAAACACTATTGATAAGATTGCTTTCTTTTACTTTTTGATGAAACTTTTCTAAACTTGTTGCTTCTCCATTTTCTAAAGCTTCCTTCCAATTTTTTAGGTTAATGCCATCATTGTCAAAAACCATTTTTCTGGAATTAGACATTCCAATTACTCTGATTTTTAACTTTAAATTTTCTTTTAAAAATTTCTTTTGTTGATGAATTTGAGCTAAAAAGCGTTCGCCAACATTACCAACTCCAGTAACAAACAAGTTTAATTGTTTTGTTTTTTCTTCAAAAAACTGTTCGTGTAATGTGTTTAATGCTTTTTTTGCATCATTTTTATTAATAACTGCAGAGATGTTTTTTTCTGATGAACCTTGTGCAATTGCTCTCACATTCACGTTATTTCTACCCAAAGCACTAAACATTTGTCCACTTAAACCTTGGTAGTTTTTCATACTTTCGCCAACAACTGCAATTATTGCTAAATCGCTTTCTACGCTAATTGGTTTTATTTTTTTACGATCAATTTCTGTATTAAACGTTTCATCTAAAAGTAGTTGTGCTTTTTTGGCATCATTTTCATACACACCCACACAAATTGAATGCTCAGAAGAAGCTTGTGTTATAAAAACCACGTTTATTTTTGCCATAGAAAGTGTTTCGAATAAACGCTTTGAAAAACCAGGAATCCCTACCATTCCTCCACCTTCTAAAGTAATTAAACTGATGTTTTCGATATACGAAATACCTTTAACTTCATTACCGTTTTTAGGGTTTTTAGAAATTAAAGTTCCAGCATTTTCTGGAGCAAAAGTATTTTTAATTCTGATAGGAATCTCTTTTCTGAATGCTGGTTGAATGGTTGGTGGATACAAAACTTTTGCGCCAAAATGAGACAATTCCATGGCTTCTTCATAAGAAATTTCTGGGATTGCAAAGGCTTGTTTTACAAGGCTAGGATTTGCTGTATACATCCCTGAAACATCTGTCCAGATTTGTAACTCATCAGCTTGCAAAGCAGCAGCATAAATTGCAGCTGTAAAATCTGAGCCTCCTCTTCCTAAGGTTGTAATTTCTCCTTCAATATTTGTAGAAATAAAACCGCCTAAAAGTGTAACTTTATGATTGTTTTCATCAAAAAAAGAAGTGATATTTTTATTGGTAATTTTAAAATTGACTAGCGCATTCAAATACTCATCATTGGTAATAATTAAATCGCAGCTATTTTTATGAGTGGCATTTAAAGTTTCTTTTGCAGCATTTGCAATAATGTAAGAAGATAATCTTTCTCCAAAACTACATACTTTTGCTAAGGTTTTGTCTGATAATTCTTGTAGTAAAAAAATACCTTCGTAAATTGAATTTAATCTAGCTAATAAAGAAGTAACTTCTTCAGTAACCTCTTTTTTATGGGTTTTGATTAAATCATCAATTACCTGAAAATGTAATTTTCTAATAGTCTCTAATATTTCTTTCGCAATTTTTATATCAACTAAAGCACTATTTGCACCTGTAATTAAATTATTGGTGGTTTTACCAAACGCAGAAACAACTACTGCAATTTTATCTTCTTTAGATGTTTTAGCTACAATGCTTAAAACCTGTTTTATATTTTCTGAATTTGCGACTGATGAGCCTCCGAATTTTAATACTTTCATCTTTAAATTGATACTAATTAGTACTGTTTTATTATGTTGTTTCTTTTTGAAGAAACAATTATGAACCTAAATAATATGAATATTGTACAACCCTTAAAGGGTAATTGTTGAAGTTGTTGTGCGGATAATGGTATCCATAGATATAGAAACTACAGGAGTAGTTTTTAAAGTATTTGTATGGATTTGAAACATTTTCACGTGGCTAAAATAGCAGTATTATTTATTTTGAGCTGTTGAGATATGATTTATTTTGATAAATTCATCAATAAATATCATTTTCATAAAAAATCAATATAAATAAAAGTAATAATTTAATTTTTGTGATGCGTATTTATTTTTTCTTTAATAATAATTGCAATAGGTTTATTTTGGATTTTACTTTCTAACCAAGATAAGATATCTAAGTATAAAAATGCTCTTTTTTCATAAGGATGATTTTCAAACTTTTTCAATTTGGTATGAATTTTTTTAAATTCATTTTTAATTTCATGAGGAAAAACATCACTTAAATCACGAATAGAAGTCAGGAATATTTTTTGAACTTCTTGCAAGTTTTCCATCTTTAAAAGGAACTTATAAGTATCTACAAACTGTCTTTCCAAATCGTAATCTAAACCACATTCATAATGTGCAATTAGATTTAAAATTCTAGCAAAACATTGCAAATCTTCAGCAGAAGTAAGGTTTTTAGACTTTATAATTTTTTGTAAATAAACAATACAAAGTTCATTTTTACCCATACCAAAATACAAACACGCAATTTTATAGTACAACATTACAATATAATGACTGTCTAACCTGTTTTTATAGTTTTGTATTTTTTTGTTGATAATTGCCACTAAATATTCACCTTCAGAAAACGTGGCTTCTAAAAAGTGTAAATGCAATTTATTAGCATATAAATGCTGAAAAATTAAAAGTTCTGTATTGGTGTTTAAAGGAATAATTTTTTGTTCAACTTCTTCTTCAAAAGCGGCTAACTCTTTTTTGAAAGTTTTTGTTTTTTGAACAAAAAAGCAAGCTTCCAATAGATAGTTTATCCCCTTTAAATAAAAAACAGGATGTTGTACAATATGCTTTTTATCCTCTTTAAATAATTCTACCCATTTTCTGGCATATTTGTAACTCTGTAAAAAGTCTTGTGTTAAAAAACTAAACCATAAATGAGATTTGTAGAGCCATAGTTTTTCTCTAAAACCAAAATTTTCAAACTTGTATTTTGGTAATTTGCTGTAAAAATAATCGTTTATAAACTCTAACTCTTCGTTGTTTTTTACATATCCATTTTGTAATAAATGGCTGTATAATTGTAATGATAAGTTAGATAGTTTGCTTGCAGTTACATTTTGCTGACTCAGCATTTTTGCTTGCAGAGAAAGTTGGTCTGCTCTGTTGCTTAAACTTCTTGTTATGTATTGCGTTTCAATTACTTTTTCGAGTTCAACAATTTCATAGGCAATATTTTTTTCTTCGTTTTCTAAAGCTAAATTTTTAGCTTTATCAAGGAGTTTTAAACTCTGTTTGTATAATCCTTTTTGATAGAGAACTGTTGCAAAATCTAGCTGTTCGCGAATTTGAATTCTAATATTTTTATGAGCAGGATTTAAACGTAAACTAATTAAAATCTGCTTGTATAAATGTGCTTTTAAGTTTGATAATTGCTGTTTAGAAACAATGCCACTTTTAATAATTACCTTTTCATCATACGCTTTTAGTTTCTCTAAAAATTTAAAAAGCGAGAAAAATTTAGCATCAATATTACCTCCAAGTCGCCCAACATATAAATTAAATTGTCGTTTTTCAGACTTTGTTAACGACTTAATTAATACAAAAAGAGCGTCATTTTGATTATTGGCTGATGTAACACTTTTACTCATAAGTTGCTTATAATGAAATACTTGTAATTTTATAAAGGATCATAGAAATCGTACAAAGTGGTAAAAGTACCATTTATTTTAAACTCACTATTATACATTTGAGTAAATATAAAGATAATCTTTACAAATTATGCAAGATAACAAAGTCCAAATTTTTGACACAACTTTAAGAGATGGAGAGCAGGTTCCTGGCTGTAAATTAGATACCAAACAGAAACTAGTAATTGCAGAACGATTAGATTTATTAGGAGTAAATGTAATTGAAGCTGGTTTTCCTGTGTCTAGTCCTGGAGATTTCAAATCTGTATCAGAAATTGCCAAAATTGTAAAAAATGCAACTGTTTGTGGTTTAACAAGAGCTGTAGAAAATGATATAAAAGTAGCTGCAGAAGCTTTGAAATATGCAAAATATCCAAGAATTCATACAGGAATTGGTACAAGCGATTCTCATATAAAATTTAAATTTAATTCAACCAGAGAACAAGTTATAGAAAGAGCTGTAAATGCTGTAAAATACTCAAAATCTTTTGTAGAAGATGTAGAATTTTATGCAGAAGATGCAGGGAGAACAGACAATGAATATTTAGCAAGAGTTTGTGAAGCCGTTATTAAAGCTGGTGCAACTGTTTTAAATATTCCTGATACAACAGGGTATTGTTTACCAGAAGAATATGGTGCAAAAATGAAGTATTTGCGTGAAAACGTAAAAGGAATCGAAAATGTAATTCTTTCTTGTCATTGTCATAACGATTTAGGAATGGCAACTGCCAACTCAATTGCTGGTGTTATTAATGGAGCTCGTCAAATAGAGTGTACAATTAACGGAATTGGAGAACGTGCAGGAAACACAGCTTTAGAAGAAGTTGTAATGATTTTAAAACAACATCCTTATTTAAATTTAGAAACATCCATCAACACAAAATTATTATATGATACTAGTATGATGGTTCGTGAAAAAATGGGAATGCCTGTGCAACCTAACAAAGCTATTGTTGGTGCAAATGCGTTTGCTCACAGTTCAGGAATTCATCAAGATGGAGTTATAAAAAACAGAGAAACATACGAAATTATGGATCCTGAAGATGTTGGTGTTACAGAAAGTGCCATTGTTTTAACTGCCAGAAGTGGAAGAGCTGCTTTAGCTTATAGATCTAAAAAAATTGGGTATGAATTAACGAAAGTTCAGTTAGATAAAGCTTACGCTTCTTTTTTAGAAACAGCAGATAAGCAAAAGGAAGTTAAAGACGAAGACATTCATTTGATTATGAAAGATATAAATAAAGTATCAAAAGTAGAAGTTGCTTAAAAAAGAGGCGATAAATTTTGTCTTAATTGTTTATTTGATTATCATTGGCGTGTTTAAAAACTAAGAATTTTCTTATATGAAATTTACAATCGCAGTAATTCCAGGAGATGGTATTGGTCCAGAAGTTATAACGCAAGCAAAGAAAGCATTAGATGCTGTTGCAGAAGCTTACGATCATATTTTTTTATACAAAGAGGCTCAATTGGGCTCTTGTGCCATTGATGCTACAGGAGGTCCTTTGCCAAAAAAAACAATTGAGATTTGTAAAAAAGCAGATGCCATTTTATTTGGTGCAGTTGGTGATCCTAAATACGATAATGATCCATCAGCAAAAGTGCGTCCAGAACAAGGTTTATTACAATTACGAAAAGAGTTAGATTTATATTGTGGAGTAAGACCTTTAAAGGCTTACAATAACTTAATTGCAAATTCGCCTTTAAAAAGAGAACTTATAAAAAACACAGATTTTATCATTTTTAGAGAATTAACGGGTGGCATTTATTTCGGAAAAAAAGAGCTGAGTGAAGACATGCAAACAGCTTCCGATCTTTCTACATATACTGTAAGCGAGATTACTAGAGTTGCCCATTTGGCATTTCAATCAGCCTTGCAAAGAAAGAAAAAAGTTACGTTGGTAGACAAAGCAAATGTGTTAGAAACTTCACGTTTATGGAGAAAGACTGTAACTGAAATCGCAAAAGAATATAAAGATGTAGAATTAGAATATTTGTTTGTAGATAATGCTGCCATGAAAATGATTTTAAATCCAAAACATTTTGATGTGATCTTAACAGAAAACCTTTTTGGAGATATGATTTCCGATGTTGCAAGCGCATTATGTGGTTCCATTGGTTTAATGGCTTCCTCATCAATAGGAAACAATAACGGACTTTTTGAACCTATTCATGGTTCTTACAATCAAGCAGCAGGTAAGGATATTGCAAATCCATTGGCATCGATTTTATCAGCAGGAATGTTACTAAAATATTTAGGCTTGCATGAAGAGGCAGATGCTATTGAAAGAGCTGTAGATAAATCTTTAGCCTTAGGAATTACCACAGAAGATATTAAAAGAAAAATTCAGAGTTCAACTTCTACCTCAAAAGTTGGCGATTTTATTGCAGATTATATCACCAATCAAGATGATAGCAATATGAATTTCAAAAACATTCACATGGGGCAAAGTACTATTATTTAAAATATTTTTTTGAAGCTATTTCCAGCTTTCAGCACTCGCTTTTTTTGCCTAAAAAGGCAAAAAAGATCTCAAACAAATGCTTCAATCTGGGCTAGACTAGTTTGCCAAAACCAGTAATTAATTAAAATTGATTGTTTATTTAAATAAAATTTACAATATTTGAAATATGAAAAAACAAGTAGTAAATATCATTTCTATTATTATTGTCGTTGTAATTATTACGACATGATAGGAAAGTGATATTTATATTTTTTTATAATAGAACCTTCCAATAAAATGGAAGGTTTTTTTTATGAATTTATTTAAAGTATTGAATATCATTTTAAAAACTAGTTAAAGTGTTTTAAATCAGATATGTAATATGCTTTTTAAATACCTGAATTTAAAGAATAGAGTTGCATTTTACGCAACAAAAACATAGAAAATTAATAATTTAGACAAAGAATTGAATAAAACAGTACATGGAATTAAATAAACACAGCAAAAGATTAACACAAGATGAATCTCAACCAGCATCTCAAGCAATGTTGTATGCAGTTGGTTTATCTGATGAAGATATGAGCAAAGCTCAAGTTGGTATTGCAAGTACAGGTTATGATGGTAATCCATGTAACATGCACTTAAACAATTTGGCTGCAGAAGTAAAAGTGGAATCTAAAATTGCTGGTTTAGTGGGTTTAGGTTTTAATACAATTGGTGTTTCAGACGGAATTTCTATGGGAACTTCTGGAATGAATTACTCATTAGCATCAAGAGATATTATTGCAGATTCTATAGAAACTGTTATGAATGCGCAAAGTTATGATGCTTTAGTTTCAGTTGTTGGTTGTGATAAAAATATGCCAGGAGCTGTGATTGCAATGTTGCGTTTAAATCGTCCATCAATTATGATGTATGGAGGAACCATTGCATCAGGAAATTACAAAGGAAAAAAACTAAATATTGTTTCTGCTTTTGAAGCTTTAGGACAAAAAGTAGCAGGAGAAATAGAGGAAGATGAATACAGAGAAATTATAAAAAGAGCAATTCCAGGAGCAGGAGCTTGTGGAGGAATGTACACTGCAAACACAATGGCTTCTGCTATTGAATGTATGGGTTTTGCTTTGCCTTACAATTCATCAATTCCTGCAGAAAATCCTAATAAATTATCAGAAGCAGAAAGAACAGCTTTAGCAATCAAAAATTTATTAGAATTAGATTTAAAACCTTTAGATATTATTTCTAAAAAATCGTTAGAAAATGCCATTGCAATAGTAAACGCTTTAGGAGGTTCTACAAATGCAGTATTACACTTTTTAGCAATTGCACATGCAGCAGATATCGATTTTACCTTAGAAGATTTTCAAAAAGTATCAGACAGAACTCCACTAATTGCAGATTTAAAACCATCAGGAAAATACTTAATGGAAGATGTGCATGGAGTTGGAGGAACACCTGCAATCATGAAATATTTATTGCAAGAAGGTTTTTTACATGGAGATTGTATGACTGTTACTGGTAAAACATTAGCAGAAAATTTAGCAGATGTTAATGCTATGGAATTTGAAGAGCAAGATGTTATTTTTCCAAAAGATAAAGCATTAAAATCATCAGGAAATATTCAAATAATTTACGGAAATCTAGCTACTGAAGGAGCTGTCGCAAAAATTTCTGGAAACGAAGGTTTACTTTTTGAAGGTAAAGCTGTGGTTTATGATGGTGAACAAGCTGCAAATACAGGAATATCTAATGGAGAAGTAGAAAGAGGAGATGTAGTCGTCATTAGATATGTGGGTCCAAAAGGTGGCCCAGGAATGCCAGAAATGTTAAAGCCAACGTCTTTAATTATGGGAGCAGGTTTAGGAAAATCGGTTGCTTTAATTACTGATGGCCGTTTTTCAGGAGGAACTCATGGTTTTGTAGTGGGGCATATTACACCAGAAGCACAATCTGGAGGAACAATCGGAATTTTAGAAACTGGAGATAAAATTAGAATTAGTGCAGAAGACAACTCTATAAATGTTTTACTTTCTGATGAAGAAATTGCAGAAAGAAAAGCAAAATGGGTTGCTCCAGCATTAAAACACACAAAAGGGATTTTATACAAATATGCAAAAACAGTAGCATCAGCATCTAAAGGATGTGTTACTGATTTATAGACTAATATTGAATCAAGATAAGAAAGAGACAAGACTTCCTGCAAGGTTTCAAAAACCTTGTAGGTATTTTAAATAGACATTTAAATTCTTTTGTCAGAATATAAAATAGAATACTATGGAAACTCAAACCATAACAAACACAGAAACTGCTAAAAAAGTTACAGAAAGAATTTCTGGTAGCGAAGCAATTGTTAGATGTTTAATAGCAGAAGATGTAAAGATAATTTACGGTTATCCAGGAGGTGCAATCATGCCAGTTTATGATGAATTGTATAAATATCAAGATAAAATTCATCATGTTTTAACTAGGCATGAACAAGGTGCTACTCATGCTGCACAAGGTTTTGCAAGAATTTCTGGTCAAGTTGGTGTTGCAATTGCAACTTCTGGGCCAGGAGCAACCAATTTAATTACAGGAATTGCAGATGCTCAGATAGATTCTACACCAATGGTTTGTATAACTGGTCAAGTTCCTTCTCATTTATTAGGTTCTGATGCTTTTCAAGAAACCGATATTGTAGGTATTTCTACGCCAGTTACAAAATGGAATTGTCAAGTTACAAAAGCAGCAGATATTCCTGCAGCTTTAGCTAAAGCATTTTACATAGCAAAAAGTGGAAGACCAGGTCCTGTTTTAGTAGATATAACAAAAGATGCACAGTTTGAGGAATTTGATTTTGTCTATGAGAAATGTGAAAAAGTTAGAAGCTATTTACCAATTCCAAAAACAGTTGCAGGTTCCTTAGAGGCTGCTGCAAAAATTATCAACGAAGCAAAAAAACCTTTTATTATTTGGGGACAAGGAGTTGTTTTAAGTGAAGCAGAACAAGAGTTAATTGCAGTTGTAGAAAAAGCAGGAATTCCTGCTGCTTGGACAATTTTAGGAGCATCAGCAATAGCAACTTCTCATCCATTAAATGTAGGTATGTTAGGAATGCATGGAAATTATGCACCTAATAAATTAACCAACGAATGTGATGTTTTAATCGCAATTGGAATGCGTTTTGACGATAGAGTTACAGGCGATTTAAATAAATATGCAAAACAGGCAAAAGTTATTCATTTTGAAATTGATCCTGCAGAAGTTGATAAAAATGTAAAAACAGATGTTGCAGTTTTAGGTGATGCAAAAGATACATTAGCAAAGTTGCTGCCATTATTAAATGCAAATTCACACATAGATTGGCATCAACAATTTAAAGATTTATACAAAATTGAATATAACAAAGTAATTAAAAATGATATTTATCCAACGAAAGAAGGATTAACAATGGGTGAAGTGATTCATCAAATTAATGTTGAAAGTAAAGGTGAAGCTGCTATTGTAACAGATGTTGGGCAACATCAAATGATTGCTTGTAGATATGCAGATTTCAACAAAACAAAAAGTAATATTACTTCTGGTGGTTTAGGAACTATGGGTTTTGGCTTGCCAGCAGCAATTGGTGCAAAAATGGCAGCTCCAGAACGTGAAGTAGTTTCTATTTCTGGTGATGGAGGTTACCAAATGACTATTCAAGAATTAGGAACTATTTTTCAGCAAAAAGCAGCTGTAAAAATTGTTGTTTTAAATAACGAGTTTTTAGGAATGGTTCGTCAGTGGCAACAGTTGTTTTTTGACAGACGTTATGCGTCTACAGAAATGACAAACCCTAATTTTGTAGCCATTGCAGAAGGGTATTACATCAAAGCAAAAAAAGTTACCAAAAGATCAGAACTTGCAGATGCTGTTAAAGAAATGATGGAAAGCAAGGAAGCTTACTTCTTGGAGGTTTGTGTAGAAAAAGAAGGTAATGTTTTCCCAATGGTGCCTTCTGGAGCAAGTGTTTCAGATATTAGGTTGGAGTAGGTTAAAGTTGGAAGTTGGGAGTTGGGAGTGTGAAGTTTGAAGTTGGAAGAAGATCAACTTTTATAAAATTTAAAGAAATTATTTAGAAAAAAGAATACAAAACAAAGATGAAAGACGAAGAGTGAGAACTTTAAATCTTGAATCTTTAAACCTTGAACTTACGAGTATGAGTACAGAAAAAGAACAATTATATGCAGTATCTATTTATACTGAAAATAATATTGGGTTGTTGAATAGAATTTCAGCAATTTTTCAAAGAAGGCATATCAATATAGAGAGTTTAAATACATCTCCATCAGAAATTGAAGGTGTTTCTAAGTTTACTATTGTTGTGAATATGAATGAGGTTAATATCAAAAAAATTATTGGTCAAATAGAAAAGCAAGTGGAGGTTATCAAAGCTTACTATCATAGTTTAGATGATATTATTTATCAAATTTCTGGGTTGTTTAAAATCAAGTCTGAACTATTATTCGAAGAACGCCAAATTCAGAATATCATTAAAGAAAGTAATGCAAGAATTGTAACTGTTAATAAAGAATTTTTTGTGCTTGAAAAATCAGGTAAAAAAGAGGAAATAGTAACCTTATACAATAAATTAAGTGTCTTTGGGATTATGCAATATACCAGATCAGGGTTGATTGCAATTACCAAAGAAGAAATGAAAATATCAGAATTATTAGAAACATATAGTAACTAAAATTAAAAAAAGAGCCTAGAAAAAGGAAGATAGAGTATAGACTGAAGTTCTTAAATTAGAATTTCTCTATTCTCTTTTTTCTATCAACTTTTAAAACAAACAAAAATAAAAAATGTCAAATTATTTCAACACATTAACATTAAGAGAAAAGTTAGAGCAATTAGGAAAATGTAGATTTATGGACGCTTCAGAATTTGAAGACGGAATAAACGCATTAAAAGAAAAGAAAATTGTTATTGTGGGTTGTGGAGCACAAGGTTTAAACCAAGGTTTAAATATGAGAGATTCTGGTTTAGAAATTTCTTATGCTTTGCGTCAAGCAGCAATCGACCAAAAAAGAGATTCTTTTAAAAATGCAAGTTCTAACGATTTTAAAGTGGGTACTTACGAAGAATTGTTGCCAACTGCAGATTTGGTCATCAACCTAACTCCAGATAAACAACATACAAATGTGGTAAAAACGGTAATGCCTTTAATGAAAAAAGGAGCAACTTTATCGTATTCTCATGGTTTTAATATTGTGGAAGAAGGGATGCAAATTCGTGAAGATTTGACTGTAATTATGGTGGCACCTAAATGCCCAGGTTCTGAAGTTCGAGAAGAATATAAAAGAGGATTTGGAGTACCAACATTAATTGCAGTGCATCCAGAAAATGATCCAGAAAATAAAGGTTGGGATCAAGCAAAAGCATATGCAGTAGCAACTGGAGGTCATAAAGCAGGTGTTTTAGCATCTTCTTTTGTAGCCGAGGTAAAGTCGGATTTAATGGGAGAACAAACCATTTTATGTGGATTATTACAAACTGGTGCAATTTTATCTTTTGATAAAATGGTTGCAGAGGGAATTGACGCTGGTTATGCAGCTAAGTTAATTCAATATGGTTGGGAGACTGTTACAGAAGCCCTAAAACATGGAGGAATTACAAACATGATGGACAGATTGTCTAATCCTGCAAAAGTGGAAGCATTTCGTTTATCAGAAGAATTAAAAGACATTATGCGTCCATTGTTTCAAAAACATATGGATGATATTATGACTGGTCACTTCTCTAAAACCATGATGGAAGATTGGGCTAATGACGATAAAAACTTACTAACTTGGAGAGAAGCAACAGGAAATACAGCTTTCGAAAAACAAAAAGTTACGCACCAAGAGATTTCTGAACAAGAGTATTTTGATCATGGAACTTTATTAGTCGCTTTTGTAAGAGCTGGAGTAGAATTGGCTTTTGAAGCAATGACAGAATCTGGAATTATTGATGCTTCTGCATACTATGAGTCTTTACATGAAACGCCTTTAATTGCCAATACAATTGCACGTAAAAAATTATACGAAATGAATCGTGTAATTTCTGATACAGCAGAATATGGTTGTTATTTATTTGATCATGCTTGTAAACCTTTGTTGACTGATTTTATGAAAACAGTTTCTACAAATGTAATTGGACAAAAATTTTCAGAGTCTAATGATGTTGACAATCAAGAATTGATTAGAATTAATGCCATTATTAGAAATCATCCTGTAGAAAAAGTAGGTGCAAAATTAAGAGCTTCTATGACAGCTATGAAAGTTATAAAATCTGCTTAAAAAAATTTCCTCCATTATTATAACAAACCTGTCAAACTACTAAATTTTGACAGGTTTTTTTTTGCATTTAAACCATTAATCAATTTTTTTGATTTTTTAGTTTCGTTAAAATTTATAATGATATATGTTTTTATATATATCTTTATCAAATGTTTAACCAAATCAGTCACCAAATGAAAAAACTTAAATTTAATTTATTTCCAGTAGTTGCTTTGTTTCTATTATTAGGATTCAACGCTTGTAAAGAAGAAGTCAAAGAAGACAAACTTTCTGTAGAGTTTGAAAAATACGAATTAGAAAACGGCTTACAAGTTGTTTTACATCAAGATAAATCAGATCCAATTGTGTCTGTGGCAATTCAATATGGAGTTGGTTCTAACAGAGAAAAAACGGGTAGAACAGGTTTTGCACACTTATTTGAACACATGTTGTTTCAAGAGTCAGAAAATGTTCCTCAAGATCAATTTTTTAAGACAATTCAGGATTTAGGGGGGACTTTAAATGGTGGAACTTGGAAAGATGGAACTATTTATTACGAAGTTGTGCCAAAAAACGCACTAGAAACTGTAATGTGGTTGGAAAGCGATAGAATGGGTTTTTTAATAAACACAGTTACAGAATCTGCTTTTTATAATCAACAAGAAGTTGTACAAAATGAAAAAAGACAACGAGTTGATAACAATCCTTATGGTCATACAAGTTGGGTTTTAGACAAGGCAATTTATCCAGAAGATCATCCTTATAACTGGCAAGTTATTGGAGAATTGGTAGATTTACAAAGTGCAACTGTAGAAGATGTTAAAGAATTTTACGACATGTATTATGGTCCAAATAATGCAACTTTAGTACTTGCAGGAGATTTTGAAAAAGAAGATGCAAAAGCGTTGGTTGAAAAATATTTTGGAGAAATTAAAAAGCGTCAAGAAGTTGCGCCTCTAGAGCCTCAAAGAGTTACGCTAGCAGAAACTAAAAGGTTGTATCATGAAGATAATTTTGCAAGAGCGCCACAATTACACATGGTTTGGCCAACTTTAGAGCAATATACAGAAGATGCATATGCGTTAGATTTTTTATCTCAGCTATTATCAGATGGAAAAAAAGCGCCAATGTATAAAGTGTTGGTGAAAGAAAAAGAATTGACTTCTAGAGTTTCTGCCTATAATAATTCGCAAGAATTGGCTGGAGAATTTCATGTGGTAGTTACTGCAAATTCTGGTAAAAATTTAGCAGAAGTAGAAACAGCAATTAAGGAATCTTTCCAAAGATTTGAAGAAGAAGGAGTTTCAGAAAAAGATGTAGAACGTATTAAAGCAAGTTTAGAAACTGGTTTTTACAATTCAATTAGTAGTGTTTTAGGAAAGTCTTTTCAGTTAGCTAGGTATAATGTTTTTACGGGAGATCCTTCTTTTATCACTCAAGATATAGAAAATATTAAAAAGGTTACAAAAGATGATATTATGCGTGTTTACAATACGTATATAAAAAACAAACCTTATGTAATTACAAGTTTTGTTCCTAAAGGAAGTTTAGATTTAATTGCAGAAAATTCTACGAAAGCAAATATTGTAGAAGAAGAAATCAAAGAAAATGTAGCTGTTGAAATCGAAGAAAAAAATGATGAAGTTGTAAAAACACCCTCAAATTTTGATAGATCTAAAGCTCCAGATATGGGCGAATCTCCAAAATTAAATATTCCAGAATCTTGGGCTGTTATTTTAGAGAACGACATGAAAGTTTTAGGAATTGAGCAAACAGAATTGCCAATTGTAAACTTTAGTATTGTTTTGGATGGTGGTCATTTACTAGATGATATTAATAAAAATGGTGTTGCAAACATCATGACTGATATTTTGATGGAAGGAACTGCCACTAAAACTCCAGAGCAATTAGAAGAAGAAATTGAATTGTTGGGAGCATCTATTAATATGTATACAGGTGATGAAGCAATTACAATTAGTGGAAATACATTGGTTCGTAACTTTGATGCCACTATGAAATTAGTAGAAGAAATTTTACTAAATCCAAGATGGGATGAAGAAGAATTAGCAAGAATTAAAACGAGTACTATCAATAGTATTAATCGTTCTTCTGCAAATCCAAATGTGGTAGCAAACAATATATCAAACAAAATTTTATATGGTAAAGATCACATTTTTGCATATCCAGCAAGTGGAACAGCTGAATCTGTAGAATCGATTACGATGCAAGATTTAAAAGATTTTTATGCAAAAAACTTTTCACCATCAGTAGCAAAATTTCATATTGTTGGTAATATTAAAAAGGATAAAGTAGTAGAAGTTTTAGCTAGTTTAGAAGAAAACTGGAAAAGTAAAGAAGTTACAATTCCTACATATGCTTTAAATTCTGAAAGAGATAAATCGTCTTTATATTTTGTTGATATTCCAGATGCTAAACAATCTATCATTAATATTGGTTACTTATCGATGGCAAAAACAGATCCAGATTATTTTCCTGCAACTGTTATGAATTATAAATTAGGAGGTTCTTTCTCTGGAAACGTAAATTTAATTTTAAGAGAAGAAAAAGGCTATACATATGGAGCTAGAACAGGTTTTAGTGGTTCTAAAATTCCTGGAACTTTCTCAGCATCATCTAGTGTAAGAACAAATACAACAGCAGAATCTGTAGGTATTTTTAGAGAAGAAATAGAAAAGTATAAAGAAGGTATCTCTGAGGATGATTTACAGTTTACTAAAAATGCGTTGATAAAATCGAATGCAAGACGTTTCGAATCTCAAT
Organism: Polaribacter sp. Hel_I_88; assembly: GCF_000687935.1. Taxonomy (NCBI): domain Bacteria; kingdom Pseudomonadati; phylum Bacteroidota; class Flavobacteriia; order Flavobacteriales; family Flavobacteriaceae; genus Polaribacter; species Polaribacter sp. Hel_I_88. The sequence goes on from NZ_JHZZ01000001.1 coordinate 1,763,678, forward strand.
TTGCTCTTTTAGGAATGTTACAAGACATTAGCAATTATGATATGTCCAAAAGCTACATCGCAGACGAAGAAAAAATTGTGAGAGAAATGACTTTAGAGCGTCACAAAGAATTGGCAAATAAATATTTAGATGCTAAAAAAATGGGCTATTTAGTAGTTGGTGATGCAGCTACTCAGTATGAAAAAGTCAAAGAATTAGGTTTTGATGAAGTAATTTTAATGGATAAGGATGGCAATGAAATTAAGCCAGTAAAACAGTAGTTTTTTGTCAATTTGATAGATTACATTTTGTAGTGTAATTATTTTGAAAATAAATTATTAAAAAGTGCGATGAAAATCGCACTTTTTTATTTGCAAAAAGGTAACAGGTAACATATCAATTTTTCGTAAATTTAGGGTTTATAATTTAATCAATTTATCAATGGAAATTCCAAACGAATTTAAAATAACATCACTCTTACATCAAAAAACGTATTTGGTTGGTGGCGAATTAAAAGAATGGAAAGGCGAAAATGCTGAAGTATATTCTACAATTTCATCAACCAAAGAATACAAACCAACTTTACTGGGTTCTGTGCCAGATTTAACTGGAGATGAAGCTATAGAAGCTTTAAATGCAGCAGTAAAAGCCTATGACAGAGGGCAAGGTTTATGGCCAACTATGAAAGTAGAAGGTAGAATTGCAGCTATGGAAAAGTTTGTGATTCAGATGAAAACCAAAAGAGAAGAAATTGTAAAATTATTAATGTGGGAAATTGGTAAAACCTTACCAGATTCGCAAAAAGAATTCGATAGAACTGTAGAATATATTTACGATACTATTGAAGATTACAAGCAAATGGATAGAGATTCTGCTAAGTTTGAAAAAAACAGCGGAGTTCATGCACATATTAGAAGAGGTCCTTTAGGCGTAGTTTTATGTTTAGGGCCTTATAATTACCCTTTAAATGAAACTTTTGCTTTGTTAATTCCTGCTTTAATGATGGGAAATACAGCTATTTTTAAACCAGCAAAACATGGTGTTTTGTTATTATCACCACTATTAGAAGCTTTTCAAACTAGTTTTCCTGCAGGTGTTGTAAATATTATTTATGGAAGAGGTAGAACTTTAGCAACCCCAATCATGAAAACTGGTTTAGTTGATGTTTTAGCATTGATTGGAAATAGCAAATCTGCCAATGCAATTCAGGCAAATCATCCGCAGAAAAACAGATTACGATTAGTGTTAGGTTTAGAAGCTAAAAACCCAGGAATTGTTTTACCAGATGCAGATTTAGATTTGGCGATTGAAGAATGTATTTCTGGAGCAACTTCTTTTAATGGGCAAAGATGTACAGCTTTAAAAATATTATATGTTCACGAGCATATTGTAGATGAATTTAATAAACGTTTTGCAGCAAAAGTAGATGGGTTAAAATTTGGAAATCCTTGGGAAGAAGGTGTAAAGTTAACACCATTACCAGAACCAGGAAAACCAGCATATATTCAAGAATTAATTGATGATGCTATTGAAAAAGGAGCGAAAATCATCAATAAAAAAGGAGGAGAAACTAACGAAAATTATATTTTCCCAGCAGTTTTATATCCTGTTTCTAAAGATGCAAGAGTTTTTGAGGAAGAGCAATTTGGACCTGTAATTCCTGTAGTTTCGTTTAAAAACATACAAGAACCTTTAGATGATATGGCTGCCTCAAATTACGGACAGCAAGTAAGTGTTTTTGGAAGCGAAGTAAAAACGTTAGCACCTTTAATTGATACTTTAGTAAACTTGGTTTGTAGAGTAAATTTAAACAGTGCAGCACAAAGAGGGCCAGATGTGTATCCTTTTACTGGTAGAAAAGATTCTGCAGTAGCAACATTAAGTGTGCATGATGCTTTACGTTCTTTTTCTATTAGAACCTTTGTAGCATCAAAAGATACACCATATAATAATGCTATTTTGCAAGAGTTGTTAGATAAAAAAGCATCTAATTTTATCAGTACAGATTATATTTTATAATTCTTATTTTTGTGATGATTTTAAACGTATGCAATTTTATGAAAAATTTTAAATTATTTATTATAACAGTAGCATCTGTACTTTTATTAATTAGTTGTGCAGGTGATAAAAAAGAAAAAAAGAACAGTTCTGTTGAAGTTGAAAAAGAAGTTGTAAAAAAGTCATCTGAAAATGATGTTTACAAAGTTGTTGTTACTGGCGACGATTTTATGAAATTTAATAGAAACAAAATTACTGTAAGTGTAGGTCAAAAAATTGAGTTGACGCTAAAGCATACTGGTAAATTACCAAAAGCTGCAATGGGTCATAATATTGTGATATTAAAACAAGGAACTGATGTAGCAACATTTGCACAAAAAGCAATAGCAGCAAGTGAAAATGATTATATTCCAGAAGACGATACTGATGTTATTGTGAACACTAAAATGTTAGGTGGTGGAGAAAGTGATACGATTACTTTTACAGCGCCAACAGAAAAAGGAGAATACGATTTTATTTGTAGTTTTCCTGGTCATTATGCAATGATGAGAGGAAAGTTTGTTGTTGAATAAACGGATTGTTTTATATAAATTAAAAACCATTTTTTAGAAATTCTAAAAAATGGTTTTTGTGTTTTTACGAAGTTTTGTGGTATAAGAATTAACGGATTTTTTTATTGAATATTTCTTTTTGATATGATTTAGATTATAATTTCAAAATTAGAAACTTTCAATACTATAAAATACTATATGTCAGTTTTTTATGTTTATTTTCCTAAAGGAATAACAATCAATCCAGAAAATTTTTCTGAAAAATTCACGACTGCTTTGTCTGCTTCTAGTTTTGTTTTATAATTACCAACTTGCACTTTCCAATAGGGTTGATCGTAATCAAGTTTTGTGTACACGTTTGGGAAATTAATTTTGAATTTACTCTCTGTGCTTCTGGCTTTAGTTTCGTCTCCATAATAAACTTGTATACGATAACCATAACCATATTGTTTGTTAAAAGATCTTTTTTTATCGATTAAAGCTTTCACTTCATTACTCGTGTTTGTTTTATTTTGAGAATATAAATTGCTAGTTCCTAGTGCTATAATAAAAAAAATAATAGGTAAAAATGCTTGCTGTTTCATAAAAAAATATTTCTACAAAAGTAACGTGTATAAATAGAATATATTGAGAAAACACGTTATTTAGAATTATTATAAATTGATATTTATCATTCCTTTCCTTTTCCAAAATTTAGCAATATGTAGTACTTTTGTCAGACTGTTCAAAAAGCGTTTTTTGAGCTATTTTATACACGATACTAAAAATAGTTTGTAAATATGAAAAGTGTAGCATTACACAGCCTACTAAAAAGAGCTCTTTCTAAGAGTTTTTTAATAGTCCTGTTTTTTACAATAAGCTTATCTTCTTATTCCCAAGATGTGGATGCAGCTCGCCAAAGTGAAGGGCGAAAGTTGTATAAATCTCTTTGTGCTTCATGTCACAAATTAGATAGAAAACTAGTTGGTCCAGCTTTAGGAAATGTAGAGGAAAGAAGAGAGAATGAGTGGTTATTGGCTTGGATTAAGAACAATGCAGAGTTAAGAGCTTCTGGAGATAGAGACGCAATTGCTATTTATGAAGAATACAATGGTGCTGCAATGTCCGCTTTTCCTCAATTAAGCGATGATCAAATTAATGATATTTTATACTATACCACTGTTGGTGATCCAGTTAAAACTCCTGTTGTTGGAATTGATGGAGCTGCTGATGGAGGTGAAGGTCAAGGAAGTTCTCCTCAGTGGATTATCTATCTTTTAGCAGGTGCTATCGTTGTTGCTTTTTTAATGATTGCTAGTTTATTAAAACAAGTAAATGAGTTAAAAGGAAATACAGCTCCAGGTTCAAAATCGAATTTAAAAAGAGATTTACATGAGCTTTGGGAAGGTGTTAAAGGAAATACTTTCTTGCATGTAGTAACTACTATTTTTGTATTGTTGATGGGTGCATATATAGCTTTCGGAACTTTATTCAAGGTAGGTGTTAACGAAGGTTATATGCCTTTACAGCCAATTGCTTTTTCTCATAAAATCCACTCTGGTGAAAATAAGATTGAATGTCAGTATTGTCATTCTTCTGCAAAACATAGTAAACATTCAGGAATACCGTCTGTAAACGTTTGTATGAACTGTCATATGAATATTGCTGAGGTTGCAGAAGGAACTCAAGTTGAGTGGGATGGAGTTACTTATGGTAAAGCTGAGTTAGATAAAGAAATTGCAAAAATTTACGAAGCATCAGGTTGGGATCCAGAAGCTTTAGAATATACTGGAGAAGAGAAACCTATTAAATGGATTAGAATCCACAACTTGCCAGATTTCGCATATTTTAACCACTCACAACACGTAACTGTTGGTGGAATAGAATGTCAAAAATGTCATGGACCAGTAGAAGAGTATGATGAAATGCGTCAATTCTCACCTTTAACAATGGGTTGGTGTATCAATTGTCATAGAGAGACAAATGTAGATTTAAAAGGAAATGAATACTATGAGAAAATTCATAAAGAATTAGCTCAGAAGTATGGGGTTGAGCAGGTTACAATTGCGCAACTTGGTGGTTTAGAGTGTGGTAAATGTCACTATTAATTAAAGAAGAAAGATAGTTTTGTTTTAATGAAAATTAAAATGAATAACTAACAACTAATAACAATAAAGTAAATGGCTTCAAACAAAAAATACTGGAAAAGTGTTGAGGAACTAAAAGATAGTTCTATTGTTGAAACGTTAAGTAAAAATGAATTTGTGGAAGAAATTTCTACAGATGCATTTTTAGGTGATAAAGAAACATTAGAGAAATCATCTACTTCACGAAGAGATTTCTTGAAATATGTTGGCTTTACTACTGCTGCAGCTTCTTTAGCTGCTTGTGAAGGACCTGTAAGAAAATCGATTCCTTATGTAGTAAAACCAAATGATATTATAGCAGGTGTTGCAGATTGGTACGCAACTTCTATGGCAGATGGGTATGATTTTGCAAATGTTTTGGTAAAAACAAGAGAAGGTCGTCCAATTCAAATCATGCCAAATAAAGAGGCGAATGGAACTACAAGTGCAAGAGTTCAAGCTGCTGTTTTATCCTTATATGATGAAAAATTACGTTTAAAAAATCCAACGAAAGCTGGAGAATCAATTTCTTGGAATGATGCTGATAAAGAAATTGGAGCAAAATTAAATGCCTTAAACGCTGCTGGTAAACCTGTTGTTCTATTAACAGGAACTTTAGCAAGTCCTTCAACAAGTAAAATTATTGAAGAATTTATTGCTGCTTATCCAAATACAAAACATGTAGTTTATGATGCGGTTTCAGAATCTGGTGCTGCAGATGCAATGATGGCTATGTATGGTAAACGTGTTTTGCCTAAATATCATTTAAATAAAGCAAAAACAATTGTTTCTTTTGGTGCAGATTTTTTAGGAGATTTCCATGGAGGATTTGAAAAAGCATATATAGAAGGTAGACAGCCAAAAACTGGCAATATGTCTTACCATGTTCAGTTTGAAAGCAATATGTCTTTAACAGGTGCAAATGCTGATAAAAGAGTGGTTGTAAAACCATCTGATCAAGTTTTTGCATTGTTAAACTTATACGCAGCTATTACTGGTACTAATCTTTCTTCAAAAGCAACTCCAGTTGATGCAGAAGTTAAAAGAATGGCGAATGAACTTAGAAAAGCAGGTTCAAAAGGTGTTGTTTTAACAGGTTTAAATGATGTAAATGCGCAATTAATTACATTAGCAATTAATAAAGCATTAAATAGTGAAATCGTTGATACAACCAATACATTAAACATCCGTCAAGGGAATGATGCAGAAGTTGCTCAATTAATTTCAGATATGAAAGCTGGTAGCGTTGGAGGATTAATTTCTTACAACGTAAATCCTGCTTACAGTTTAGCGAATGTTGCTGATTTTACTGAAGGATTAAATAAGGTAGATTTAAAAGTTGCTTTGTCAACAGAAAATAGCGAAACAGTTGATGCAATGGAGTATGCATTGCCAACATCGCACTTTTTAGAATCTTGGGGAGATACACAATTTGATGCTGAAACTTATGGTTTAATGCAACCAACGATTCAGCTGTTATTTGATACGCGTCAAGTTCAAGATGTTTTATTAAAGTGGTCTGGAAGCTCAACTAATTATTACGATTATTTAAAAACCTTTGCAACTTCAACTGTTTTAGGTGGTAGTTCTTGGAATACAGCTTTACATAATGGTTTCTTTAAAAGAGAAATTGTAAGTAATGGATCTATTTTAAATAATGAAACCGAAGTTGTTTTTGAAAGTACAGTTTCTATAGGAGCTGCTGCAAATGCACTTTCTAGTGAGGCTAAAAAAGCATCAGGTTTTGAGTTAAACTTATATACAAAAACTGGTTTAGGAGATGGTAAACAAGCGAACAATCCTTGGTTACAAGAATTCCCTGATCCAATTACCAGAACTTCTTGGGATAATTACCTAACAATGTCTATAGCTGATGCTAAAGAGTTAGGTTTTTCAAATCCTGTAAAAGATAATGGTGCTATTGATGGAGACTACGCAAAGGTTTCTGTGAATGGAAAAGAAGTTACTGTTCCAGTAATGGTACAACCAGGTCAGGCAAAAGGATCTGTTGGGTTATCACTTGGTTTTGGTAGAACTTTCGGATTAAAAGAAGAAATGCAAGTGGGTGTTAATGCGTATCCTTTATATCAAGGAAGCAATAACATTCAATACAATGTAACAATTGAAAAAGTTGCAGGAACTCATAAGTTTGCTTGTACACAAGTACAAAAAACAATTGCAGGTCGTCACGATATTTTAAAAGTAGCATCTCTTAAAGAGTATAAAACAGTTGATCCTAAAGATCATCATCATGGTTGGAACAAACCAGCGTATGTATCTTATGATCATCAAGAAGTAGAAGCAAACACAATTGATATTTGGGATGAGCATAATAGAGAATTAGGGCATCACTTTAATTTATCTATAGATTTAACATCTTGTACAGGTTGTGGAGCTTGTGTGGTTGCATGTCACGCAGAAAACAACGTTCCAGTTGTTGGTAAAAACGAAGTTAGAATAGGTAGAGATATGCACTGGTTGCGTATTGATAGATATTATTCGTCAGAGGTAGAAACAAGAGAAGATGCTAAAGAATTAGGTTTAGGAATTGCTGCTACTTATGAAGGTTTAGAAACTGAAGCAGAAAACCCTGAAGTTACTTTTCAACCAATGATGTGTCAACATTGTAATCATGCTCCTTGTGAGACTGTTTGTCCTGTTGCTGCAACAACTCATGGTCGTCAAGGACAAAACCAAATGACGTATAACAGATGTGTGGGTACAAGATATTGTGCAAACAACTGTCCTTATAGAGTTCGTAGATTCAACTGGTTTGAATATGCAAACAACAATGAATTCGATTTCAATATGAATAACGAATATGGTAAAATGGTATTGAATCCAGATGTTGTTGTTCGTGGAAGAGGAGTTATGGAAAAATGTTCTATGTGTATTCAAATGACACAAGCAACAATTTTAAAAGCGAAAAAAGAAGGCAGAGCAGTAAATACAGATGAATTTGAAACAGCATGTTCATCAGCATGTAGTACTGGAGCATTAGTTTTTGGTGATGTTAATAATAAAGAAGATCAAGTAGCTGCTTTGGCAGAAGATAATAGAGCTTATAACGTATTAGATTACTTACAAACGAAACCTAATGTAATCTATCAAGTTAAAATAAGAAACACAAACGAAGCGTAATTAAATTTAAGGTATAAAATATGTCTCATTACGAAGCACCCATAAGGGAACCTTTAGTATTAGGTGATAAAACTTATCACGATATTACCGAAGACATTGCGAAACCTATTGAAGGGAAAGCAAATAAGAATTGGTACATCGCATTTTATATTTCTTTAGCAGCAATGCTTTGGGGATTTGGATGTATCTTTTACACTGTAGGAACAGGTATTGGAGTTTGGGGATTGAACAAGAACATTGGATGGGCTTGGGATATTACTAACTTTGTTTGGTGGGTAGGTATTGGTCACGCAGGAACATTAATTTCTGCTGTACTATTATTATTCCGTCAAAAATGGAGAATGGCCATAAACCGTTCTGCAGAAGCAATGACAATTTTTGCCGTTTTTCAAGCAGGATTATTCCCAATTATTCACATGGGGCGTCCTTGGAATGCGTTTTGGGTGTTACCACTTCCGAACCAATTTGGTTCTTTATGGGTAAACTTTAACTCACCATTATTATGGGATGTATTTGCAATCTCAACATATTTATCTGTATCCTTAGTTTTCTGGTGGACAGGTTTATTACCAGATTTTGCAATGATTCGTGATAGAGCTGTAAAGCCTTTTCAAAAGAATATATATGCTTTATTAAGTTTCGGTTGGTCTGGTAGAGCAAAAGATTGGCAACGTTTTGAAGAAGTATCTTTGGTACTTGCAGGTTTAGCAACTCCACTTGTACTTTCTGTACATACAATTGTATCAATGGATTTTGCTACATCAATCAATCCAGGTTGGCACTCAACAATATTTCCACCTTATTTCGTAGCTGGAGCAATCTTTTCAGGATTTGCAATGGTACAAACGTTATTAGGTATTATGAGAAAAGTTACAAACTTAGAAGATTATATTACACGTATGCACGTAGAATATATGAACATTGTAATTATTCTTACTGGTGGTATTGTAGCTGTAGCGTATGCAACTGAATTTTTTATTGCATGGTATACTGGTTCACCTTACGAAAATTATACATATTTATCTGTAGGTGCTGCAACAGGACCATATGCTTGGGCATTCTATTCGCTTTTATTCTTTAATATCTTAACGCCTCAATTATTATGGTTTAAGAAAATAAGAAGAAGTTTTATTTGGACTTTTATTATATCAATCTTTATAAATATTGGTATGTGGTTCGAACGTTTTGATATTATTGCAATTGTATTAAGTAAAGGTCATTTACCATCAACTTGGTGGCGTTTTGAGCCAACGTTTGTAGATGTTGGGATCTTTATAGGAACTATTGGATTTTTCTTTGTATTATTCTTATTATATGCAAGAACTTTCCCAGTAATTGCACAAGCAGAAGTAAAAACAATATTGAAATCTTCTGGTGAATTTTACAAGAAGAGAAGAGAACAAGGGATTCCTACAAAACCAACGATTGTATTGGTTGATCAAACAATTAAGGAAGTAAACCCTGATAAAAATAAAAAAGGATAATTATGGAATCATCAAAAGTTATTCACGCATTTTATAATGATGATGAAATTCTGATGGATGCAGTGAAAGCTGTAAAAGCAGAACATCATCACATAGAGGAAGTTTTTTGTCCATTTCCTGTTCATGGTTTAGATAAAGCCATGGGATTAGCACCAACAAGATTAGCAATTACAGCTTTCTTTTATGGTATTACAGGTTTAGCATTTGCTATTTGGATGACAAATTATATGATGATTCAAGATTGGCCACAAGATATTGGTGGGAAACCAAGTTTTTCTTGGATCGAAAACATGCCAGCATTTGTGCCAATTATGTTTGAATTAACGGTATTTTTTGCAGCACATTTAATGGTAATCACTTTTTACATGAGAAGTAGAATATGGCCATTCAAAAAAGCTGAAAATCCTGATCCAAGAACTACAGATGACCATTTTTTAATGGAAATTCCTGTACATAATAATGTGGATGAATTAACTGCATTACTAACAAAGACAGGTGCTGTAGAAATTAATGTAGTAGATAAGCACTAATAAATAGATAATGAAAAATTTAAAATTAATTATCGGTTTAGCAATCCTTACAGGTTTTATTTCTTGTAATGATAAAAGAAAGCCTCAACTTGAGTACATGCCAGATATGTATGTTTCTATTCCTTATGATGCTGATGATGCTGAGGGTTTAAATGGTAAGCCAGTAAATAGTAAGCCAGTTGCAGGAACTATTCCAGTAGGAGGACATCCTGCTTACGATATTCCTAATACTCCAGAAGGTTATGAAAAAGCAAAGGCAGAAGTAACAAACCCTATAGAGGCAACTGAAGAAAATTTAGAGAATGGAAAAGCCATGTATGAAATATATTGTATTTCTTGTCATGGAAAAAAAGGAGATGGTAATGGATATTTGTCTCAAGCAGAAAAGTTTGAAGGAATACCTAGTTATAAAGATAGGGATATCAATGCAGGAAGTATTTATCATGTGTTAATTCACGGTAAAAACTTAATGGGTTCTCATTCAGGTCAATTAACATATAACGAACGTTGGCAAGTTATTCATTATGTTGAACAATTGCGTTCAGACTTATTAAAATAATTACATTAAGAAAGAATTCGAAAGATATGTATCAATTCTCGGGTAAATTAAAAACATTTTCATTAGCACTAATTTTATTAGGGGTTATAGGAATCGCATACAGTTTCCTTACAGCACCTTCTACAATTCAAGAAGCTAAAGATATTATTGCGCTCCAATCATCTCATGGAAGTGATCATGGAGATTCTCATGGAGGAGAACACGAAGATAATGCTCATACCAAAAATTACGAAAGTACTTCAGGTGAGCACAATTCTAGTGAACACATAGATCAAGAAATGAGTGCTCATGGTGCACATAATGATGATAGCCATGCAGAACATGTTTTACATCAACTACAAAATAGACCTTGGTCAGCTTTCTATGTAGCCTTATTTTTCTTTTTAGGAACTACATTATTAGTTCTGGCATTTTATGCATCTCAAAGAGTTGCACAATCAGGTTGGTCTGTGGTATTATTTAGAGTGATGGAATCCATTACTGCTAATTTGGTACCAACATCAGTAATCATGTTGATCATCATTATTTTATCAGCAATGCATATGAATCACTTATTCCCTTGGATGGCAGAAGGTACTTTTGATCCTTCAAGTGAGAATTATGATGCCATTGTAGATGGTAAATCTTGGTGGATTAATATACCAGGTTGGACAATTAGAAGTATTATTTATTTAGCACTTTGGAATGCTTATAGATTTTTTATCCGTAAAAATTCAATTAAAGAAGATACAGCTAATGATGGAGGAAAAACATACAAGTTAAACTATAACGTATCTGTTGGTTTCATTTTTGTATTTATGCTTACAGAAACTATGATGTCTTGGGACTGGATTATGGGATTAGATCCTCACTGGTTTTCTACATTATTTGGTTGGTATGTACTTGCTAGTTTGTTGGTAACTGCTTTAACTGTAATAGCATTTGTAACGATATATTTACGATCTAAAGGGGCTTTACCTGGTGTTAATGACAGTCATATTCACGATTTAGCAAAGTTTATGTTTGGTTTTTCGGTATTCTGGACGTATTTATGGTTTGCTCAATTTATGTTAATTTGGTATGCAAACATTCCAGAAGAAACAACTTATTTTGCAGCTAGATTTAACGAATATAAATTACCATTTTTAGCAATGGTTGTAATGAACTTTGTTTTCCCAATATTGTTACTTTTAAATAGTGATTACAAGAGCATTCCTTGGTTTGTTGTACTTGGAGGTATTGTAATTTTAGGAGGTCATTATTTAGATATATTTGTAATGATTATGCCTGGAACTGTTGGAGGTCAATGGTATTTTGGAATCCCAGAATTAAGTGCTTTATTGTTCTTTATAGGAATATTTATATTTACTGTCTTTAGTTCATTTGCAAAAGCAAACCCAATACCAAAAGCGAATCCGTTTTTAGAAGAAAGTGAACATTTCCATTACTATAATATTGAACATAGAGGAGAAGGTTCAGAGAATCATCATTAAATTAATTAAGAATTAAATAATAAAGAAAAGATATATATGCTAGCTCTATTTTATATTTTTATAGGTGTTGCAATAGGTGTAAGTTTTTGGCAGATAACTAGAATTTTAAATTTTAGAGGTGTTATAGCGAACGATCAAGACAATGCAAAACAAGGAAAGTATTCATTATATTTCTTAGTTTATTTTTACGCAATAATGATTTATTGCCTTATTGCCATGAATGTTATTATGTTACCAGAATCAGCTTCTATTGAAGGTGAGCATGATGACAGATTATTCGATATTACTTTTTGGTTGATTGGTATTGTTCAGTTTTTCATGCAATTTTTAATTTTCTATTTTACTTTTAAGTATAAAGGAAATAAAAACAATAAAGCTAAATTTTATGCAGATAGCCACAAATTAGAAATGATTTGGACTATTATTCCAGCAGTTGTTTTAGTTGTTTTAATCGGTTATGGTTTATGGCAATGGAACAATGTAATGGATTTAGATGATGAAGAAGCTGTTGTTATAGAAGTATATTCTTATCAATGGGGTTGGCATGCAAGATATGCAGGAGAAGACAATACTTTAGGTCAAGGAAACGTGAATTTTATTGAAGGTATAAACACAATGGGTGTTAATATGGCTGATAAAAATTCTCAAGATGATAAACAAGTAACTGAACTTTATTTGCCAAAAGGTAAGAAAGTACATTTCAAGTTCCGTTCTCAAGATGTATTGCATTCAGCTTACATGCCTCATTTTAGAGCACAAATGAATTGTGTTCCAGGGATGGTTACAGAATTTGGTTTTACACCAAAATATACTACAGAAGAAATGAGAATGCAATCTGAAGTAGTAGAAAAAACAAAAGGAATTAATTTAGTAAGAGCTGCTAAAGGAGAAGAATTATACGAATTTAATTATTTACTACTATGTAATAAAATTTGTGGAACATCTCACTACAGCATGCAAATGAAAATTACAGTTGTTGAGCCAGAAGAATATGAAAAATGGCTAGAAGAACAACCAACTTTAGCAACAGTTATCAATAAATAAAAATTAAAAGACTCTACAAATAAATAGATTATGTCAGAACATCATCATAAAGAAACATTTGTAACAAAATATATTTTTAGTCAGGATCACAAAATGATTTCTAAACAATTCTTAGTTACAGGAATGTTTATGGGGATTATTGCAGTTCTAATGTCAATGTTATTTCGTTTACAATTAGCTTGGCCAGATACATCATTTACCATTATCGAAGCTTTTTTAGGAAGACATCAAACAGATGGTATTATGAGTCCAGATATATATTTGGCTTTAGTAACCATTCATGGTACAATCATGGTATTTTTTGTATTAACAGCTGGTTTGAGTGGTACATTTTCGAACTTATTAATTCCATTGCAAATTGGAGCTAGAGATATGGCTTCTGGTTTTTTAAATATGGTATCTTATTGGTTATTCTTTTTATCAAGTATAATCATGGTAATTTCCTTATTTGTAGAAGCAGGACCAGCATCTGCAGGTTGGACGATTTATCCTCCATTAAGTGCATTACCACAAGCTATTCCTGGTTCAGGAGCAGGTATGACACTTTGGTTGGTTTCTATGTCAATTTTTATTGCTTCTTCTTTAATCGGTGCCTTAAACTACATTGTTACTGTACTTAATTTAAGAACAAAAGGAATGAAAATGACAAGATTGCCTTTAACTATTTGGGCTTTCTTTATTACTGCTATTATTGGAGTTGTTTCATTTCCAGTTTTATTATCAGCAGCGTTATTATTAGTTTTTGATAGAAGTTTTGGAACATCCTTTTATTTATCAGATATATTTATTTCAGGAGAAGTCTTACATTATCAAGGAGGATCTCCAGTTTTATTTGAACATTTATTCTGGTTTTTAGGACATCCAGAGGTATATATTGTATTATTACCGGCATTAGGAATTACATCTGAAGTTATATCAACAAATGCAAGAAAACCAATTTTTGGATACAGAGCAATGGTCATGTCAATTATGGCAATTGCCTTCTTATCTACAATTGTTTGGGGTCACCATATGTTTATTTCAGGAATGAATCCATTTTTAGGTTCAGTCTTTACATTTACAACGTTGTTAATTGCAATTCCATCTGCAGTAAAAGCATTTAATTATGTGACTACTTTATGGAAAGGAAATTTGCAATTGAACCCAGCTATGTTATTTTCTATTGGATTAGTATCAACTTTTGTTACAGGAGGTTTAACAGGTCTAGTATTAGGAGATTCAGCTTTAGATATTAATATACATGATACCTACTTTGTTGTAGCGCATTTCCACTTAGTAATGGGTGTTTCTGCTATATTTGGTATGTATGCAGGTATTTATCACTGGTTCCCGAAAATGTATGGTAGAATGATGAATAAAACATTAGGTTATTGGCATTTCTGGATTACGATAGTTTGTGCTTACGGAGTATTTTGGCCAATGCACTTTATTGGATTAGCTGGTTTACCAAGAAGATATTATTCAAACACAGCGTTTCCAATGTTCGATGATTTAGCTGATATCAATGTAGTAATTACAATATTTGCTTTGGTAGGTGGTGCAGCTCAAATTATATTTTTAGCGAATTATTTTATTTCAATTTATAGAGGAGAAAAAGCAACGCAAAATCCTTGGAAATCTAACACATTAGAATGGACAACTCCAGTAGAACACATACATGGAAACTGGCCAGGAAAATTACCTGAGGTTCATAGATGGGCTTATGATTATAGTAAGAGAGTAGATCCAAATGATGACGATAGTGATTATTTACATGGTCAAGACTATGTACTACAAACAACTCCACTTTTAGAAGGAGAAGAAGAATCTTAATATCATAAAATTTATTTGAAAGCCTTTCCTATTTGGAAAGGCTTTTTTATTTTTATGAAAATCATTTTTTTATATAAGGTTTTTAAAACCTTATCGATATAAAATGCAAATTCATTTATCTTTGTAACTATGAACGAAAACTTGAATCCTGAAAACACGAACTTCTCAAACGAAGATTTAGATGTAGAAAAAAAATTACGTCCACTTTCTTTTGAAGATTTTGCAGGTCAAGATCAAGCAATCGATAATCTTAAAATATTTGTTGAAGCAGCCAATCAAAGAGGTGAAGCTTTAGATCACACTTTGTTTCATGGACCTCCAGGTTTAGGAAAAACTACGTTGGCACATATTTTAGCAAATGAATTACAAGTTGGAATTAAAGTAACCTCTGGTCCTGTTTTAGATAAACCAGGAGATTTAGCAGGTTTATTAACAAATCTCGATGAAAGGGATGTACTGTTCATTGATGAAATCCACAGATTAAGTCCAATAGTAGAAGAGTATTTATATTCTGCAATGGAAGATTACAAGATTGATATTATGATTGAGTCTGGCCCAAATGCCAGAACTGTTCAAATCAATTTAGAACCCTTTACTTTAATTGGTGCCACTACAAGGTCTGGTTTGCTAACTGCACCTATGAGAGCTCGTTTCGGAATTAGTAGCAGATTGCATTATTACACAACTGAATTACTTACGACCATTATTCAAAGAAGCTCACATATTTTGGGCGTTCCAATATCAATGGAAGCAGCTATAGAAATAGCTGGTAGAAGCAGAGGAACACCAAGAATTGCAAATGCTTTATTAAGAAGAGTTCGTGATTTTGCGCAAATAAAAGGCGATGGAAATATTACCATACAAATAGCCAAATATGCTCTAAAAGCTCTAAATGTTGATGCTCATGGTTTAGATGAGATGGATAATAAAATATTGGCAACAATTATTGATAAATTTAAAGGAGGTCCTGTAGGTTTAAGTACCATTGCAACAGCAGTTTCAGAAAATACAGAAACTATTGAAGAAGTGTATGAGCCTTTTTTAATTCAGCAAGGTTTTATTATGAGAACCCCAAGAGGAAGAGAAGTTACAGAATTAGCTTATACACACTTAGGTAGAGTAAAAGGGAGAAGTCAAGGGGAATTGTTTTAGTTTTTAAGAAATAAGAAATAAGAAACAAGAGAAGAGAAAAGATAAAAAGAATTTGGACTTATGATAAAATAGACTTATTGCTGAAGATATGTTTACATTATTAAAAGATAATAAGAAAATTTAAACAGAAACACACAACAGTAGGAGTCCCTTCCCTTTGGGAAGGTTAGGATGGGAAACACACAACAGTAAGAGTTCCTTCCCTTTGGGAAGGTTAGGATGGGCTTATGAATATAAAAAAAGTAATACCAATTTTAGAATGGTTACCAAACTACAACAAAACCCTTTTTAAAGGCGATTTAGTTGCAGGGATAACTGTTGGTATTATTTTAATTCCACAAGGTATTGCATACGCTCTTATTGCAGGCTTGCCACCAATTTATGGTTTGTATTGTGCTTTAGTTCCACAGATTATGTATGCGATATTTGGGTCTTCAAGACAAGTGGCAATTGGACCAGTTGCAATGGATTCTTTAATTGTAGCAACAGGAGTTTCTACATTGGCATTAGCAGGCTCAGAAAGTTATATTTCAATTGCAATTTTATTGGCTCTTTTAGTAGGTTCTATCCAATTTATTCTGGGTATTTTTAGTTTAGGTTTTATTGTCAATTTTCTATCAAAACCTGTAATAACCGGATTTACATCTGCTGTTGCCTTGACAATTGGTGTAAATCAATTTAGAAATTTATTAGGAGTAGATTTTATCCAAAGTGATCAAATTCAGCATCTTGTAGAGGATATTTGGTTGCAAATTCATAATTTTGATAACGCTACAACTGTAATAGGATTACTTTCTGTAATCATAATTATAATCTTTAGAAAAATCAATAAAAAAATTCCTAGCGCTTTAATTGTTGTAATTCTTGGTATTTTAGTCATGAAATACTTTGGAAATTCTTTTGTTGATGTTTCCATTGTAAAAGATATACCCTCTGGATTACCCTTTTTTGGAGTGCCAGAATTCGATTTAGACCAAGTTAAAGAATTGTTACCAATTGCATTTACGTTGGTTATGGTTGGGTATTTAGAAACGATTTCCATAGGTAAATCTTTAGAAGCAAAACAAGACGAATACAGAATAAGACCAAATCAAGAATTAATTGCTCTAGGTTTGGCAAACATGGTTGGATCTTTATTTAAAGCTTACCCAACAACCTCTAGTTTTTCAAGATCTGCTATTAATCAAGAAAGTGGTGGGAAAACAGGAATGGCTGCCTTAATTTCTGTGGTTATGGTAATTATAACCTTACTTTTTTTAACGCCATTATTTTATCATTTACCAAAAACAGTTTTAGCAGCCATAATTATTGTAGCGGTTTTTAACTTAATCAATTTTAAAGAAGCTGCTTTTTTATGGAAAGCAAATAATTTAGATTTTTGGTTAATGTTAGCAACCTTTTTAGCAACACTATTATTGGGCATCGAATATGGGATAATGGTTGGAGTAGGTTTATCCTTAATTGTTTTAATTTACAGAACGTCTAAACCTTATATTACAGAGTTAGGAAAAGTACCAGACTCTAATTTTTATAGAAATAAAAATCGTTTTGAAGAAGTAATTATAGACGATGATATTTTAGTTTTTAGATTTGACGCGCAAATTTTTTATGCCAATTCAAATTATTTTAGAGATCATTTAGATTTAATGGCTGATAAAAAAGGGAAAGCTTTAAAATTGATAGTATTAGATGCAGAAAGCATCAACAGAGTAGATAGTACAGGTGTAGAAATGTTGAAAGAACGTATTAAGTATTATAAAAAGAAAGGTGTAAATTTTTATTTTGCAGGAGTAAAAGGTCCTGTTAGAGACGATTTGTTTAGAAGTGGAATTTTAGATATTATAACGATCAATCACTTTTTTATGAGAGCAAATCAAGCTGTAAAATTTTATAAAACAGGCGATAGAAAACATCAAGAAAAGTACGCAAAATACATCCATCAAGCATATAAATAAGTAATTTTAACCTGCAAGGTCTTTTTCTTGACCTTGTAGGTTTTTATAAATAATAATTTTTTAATAAATACCTACAAGGTTCTTTTGCTGAACTAGATCCAGTATCAAACATTGCAGGAAAACAACAATAGTATGATTATAGAACAAATTTACACAGGCTGTTTAGCACAAGGTGCCTATTATATAGAAAGTAATGGCGAAGTTGCTATCATAGATCCTTTAAGAGAAGTACAAGATTACATTGATAGAGCATCAAAAAACAATAGCAAAATTAAATATATTTTCGAAACACATTTTCATGCAGATTTTGTAAGCGGTCATGTAACTTTAGCCGAAAAAACAGGAGCAAAAATTGTTTTTGGGCCTACAGCAAAAACTAATTTTGATGCTATTATTGCAGAAGATAATCAAGTTTTTAAAGTTGGTGATCTTACAATAAAAGTGTTGCATACTCCAGGACATACAATGGAAAGTTCTTGTTACCTGTTAAAAGATAAAAACGGCAAAGACCATGCTCTTTTTAGTGGAGATACGTTGTTTTTAGGTGATGTTGGAAGACCAGATTTAGCCCAAAAAGGCACTTTAACCCAAGAAGATTTAGCAGGTTTATTGTTTGATAGTTTACGCTATAAAGTAATGCCTTTGGCAGATGATGTAATTGTATATCCTGCACATGGAGCTGGTTCTGCTTGTGGTAAAAACTTAAGCAAAGAAACTGTGGGTACCATTGGCAATCAAAAAGAAACCAATTATGCTTTAAGAGCAAACATGACCAAAACTGAATTTATCAAAGAAGTTACAGATGGTTTATTGCCTCCACCAGCTTATTTTCCTTTAAATGTTCAAATGAATAAAGAAGGTTATCAGTCAATTGATGAAGTGATTAAAAATAGCGCAAAACCTTTATCTGTTAAAGATTTTGAATTGGTTGCGAATACAACTGATGCTATAATTTTAGATGTTCGTCATCAAACAGAATTTATAAAAGGCTTTATTCCACAATCTATTTTTATTGGTATTGATGGTGGTTTTGCACCTTGGGTGGGTGCTTTGATTAAAGATACAAAACAACCAATTTTATTGGTAGCTCCAGAAGGTAGAGAAGAAGACACTATTACACGTTTGTCTAGAGTTGGCTTCGATAATGTTTTGGGTTATTTAGAAGGTAGTTTTGCTTCTTGGCAAAATGCAAATAAAGAAATAGATACTTTAAAATCTGTTTCTGCAACTGTTTTAGGCGATAAAATTGAAGAAAATGCTATCGTTTTTGATGTTAGAAAACCTGGCGAATACGAAAGTGAACATGTAGAAAATGTGCCAAGTACACCTTTATCTTTTTTAAATGATCACATTACAGAATTTCCTAAAAAAGATGATTTTTATGTGTATTGTGGAGGAGGCTATCGCTCAGTAATTGCATCCTCCATCTTAAAAGCAAGAGGTTTTCATAACGTAATTGATGTTGCAGGAGGTTATGCTGCCATCAGAAATACAAACATCAAGAGAACTGATACAGCAGTTTGTCCATCCACTTTAAAATAAGAGAATGAAACCTATACTTTTTTTTTGTTCATGAGCATTTTTTTTATCAATTGTGATAAAAAACAGCATGTTGAAAGTATTACAACTTTAGAGTTAAAGGAATTGTTGGCTACTAAAGATATTCAATTGATGGATGTTAGAACACCAGAGGAAATAAATGAAGGTTTTATAGAAACTGCAATTTTTGCTGATTATTTTGATGAAAATTTTAAAACGAAAGCAAGCAATCAATTAGATAAAAGTAAAAAAGTATATCTGTATTGTAGATCTGGAAATAGAAGCGAAAAAGCAGGTGTTATTTTAAAAGAAGCAGGTTTTAATGTGATTCATGTTTCTGGTGGTTTTAACCAATGGAAAAAAGAAAATTAGAACTAAATATTTTATACTGTATAAAGTTTTGGTTGGTTTTTATGTTGAATCAAATTCGGAATAGTTTTTGATTCAAAAGTTAAAATCAACTAAACTATTTTATGAGAAAATTACTCTTTTACTTTGCATTTTTATTAGTATTTCAAATCTCATCACAAGAAAAATTAGGAAGACCTTTTTTTACAGGAACATTTAATTTTACTTTAGGCATCAACGAAAATTATACTTTAGAGCCAGATGATGGAGAGGCCTTAATAGTACCTGCAGCAATTTTTTTTAGAGTTGGTGTTGGGTATGAATTTAAAAAACGATTGGCAATTAGTTTACATGCAGGTTATGACTTTCATTGGAATTATGCAGTAGATGCTTTCCCTACATACACAACTTTAAGATATAATGTTTCTGAAAGAGAAGATGATACTTTTTTTATAGAAACAAGCTATGGAAAAATGTGGAGACCAACCAATAATTATTCAGATGGTAATTATTATGGATTTGGAATGGGTGCTCAAATTGCAGGTGAAAAAAGATGGAACACCATTGTAAGATTAGATTTTCATAGAAAAGGTCTTATTGGCTTTGATAATAATAGGTTAGATAGTGTTTCTTTTGGAATTGGTTTTTCTTTCTTTTAAAACCAAAATTGAATAGAAATAGTGTTATTCAATTGGTTGATTTTTTGGCATAATTATCAATGGGCATTTTTTTATATTTTCGATAATTTTGACTGTATTTGATGCATATTTACTAAAACATGTTTCTTTTTTAGATTTTGTAGCCATTATAATGAAGTCTAATTTGAGGTTTTCAATTGTTTTTTGAATTCCTTTTATCAAACTTTCACATTCAGATACTGCATAAAATTTATGATTACTTTCCTTATAAATTGCTGAATATTTATCAACTAAAAGGGCTAAACCTCTTTCAGATTTTTGTTTCGGTTTTTCTAGCCAGTCTCTACTAGCCTTTAAAAAGTTTAAAGCTTGTAAGCCAGCAATATTTAAAGAATATATATTTAAAAGATAAAAAACACAAGCTTCGTTTTTATGTAAATGAACAGCATATTCTATAACGTGATCATTGTTATTTTCAAATTCTATAGGGATTAAAATTTTTTTCATGATACTTTTTAACTTTTTTAATAGTTATATTTAGTCATTATTATCTAGGTTAAGTTGTTTATTTACATCAACATAAAATTGATCTTTTAGCTTTATATAACGATCCATATGCTGTAAATAATTCTTTTTGTGTATTTTATGTTCATTCAAATAAGTAGTATCACATTGCGTGTCTTCACATTCTGCAATATGTTCTCTAATACTCATATATTTATGCAAAATACTTAATAAATGATTATTTTCTTGGTTCATTTTTTCAAATTCTAACAATATTTCTTCATCATTTACATGGTTACTATTTAAAGAATTGCTACACAATTTAATTAAACTTGTTAGTTCTTCTTTTGTAAACCTTAATTGCATTAACCAATTAGAAAGTTCTTTAGTATTTAGTTTATGAGATTTATCTACTTCTGTGTCGTGCTTAAATATATTGGTGTTTAGTAAGTTCATAATTTAATTTTTAAAGTAATACTTCTATTCGTTTATGGTTTTCATCTTGTGTTACAGCAACAATTTTAATTTTACTTTGTCCACCAGGAAAATCCCAAACTAGTTCATCATTTTCTGAATATCCAAAAAGGGCAATTCCCATAGGCGATAAAACAGATATCTTATGTTCTTTTATGTTTTTTTCTGATGGAACAACAACCTTTAAAGTATTTTCCCATCCATGTTCTGCAGCTACTTTAACAGAGCTATTAAATCGAATTACATCTTTTGGCATTTCTATTTCATCTACAATTTGTGCTGTTTTTAATTCTCCTAATAATCTTTGTATAGAACTTTTTGTATTGGAATTATCAGTGTATGTATTCATATTTAAAAGTCGTTTTAAATACACATATTCTTTTTTTTCTAGTATAATATTTCCGTATTTCATGTTGATGTAATTTTCAATAAATGATTTTTTTTTCTTTACTATAATTTAAGTTGATAAACATTTTTAATCAGATGCGTAAGCAAAATCTGGTTCGGTATTTTTATGCTTATAAATAGTTGTTGATTCTTCAAAATCGCAACAGGACCAAACTTTTTCTTTAGTATCTGTAAGAACGCAAGCAGTATTATGAATGCAAATACTGCATATGTTTAAAAAATTTGTTTTCATAAATATTCTTTTAGTATTAATACTATTAATGGCAAGCTGTATGCCAGTAAGTTTTACAAATAAACGATATGCTGTAAAACCTTTATCTACAATGGTTTTGTTGAGAAATTCTTTATAATTGATAAATTTTAAATTGAGTATTAATTACGCAACTGGGTAATAATGATGCTTTTCTAAAAATTAATACTTATAAAAAAACCTTAACAGATAAACTGTTAAGGTTTCACAAACTAAAAAAATAACACTAACTACTAACTTAACTAACTATCTTTTTTAACTCTAATTTCTCCAGATTTTATAGCTTCTTCGAAATTGATGGTCACACTTTTTATTACTTTATAAAATCCAGATCCATCAGTTGGTTTTACTTTTATTTTTGTAGAACCCTTTTTTTTCTTGATAACTTTAGTAACAATTACTTCTTTACCATTAACAGTTTGGTTGGTTAAAACACCACCTCTTTTAAGGATAATATTTTTTCTAGGAAAATTTATATGTTTGTAACTGTTTCCAGAAGGTTTAACTATTTCATAAATATCTCCTTTTTTTACTTCGATATTTTTTTCTTGTGCATTTAAAGTCAAACTTCCTAAAACAATGAATATTGCCATTACATAGTTTTTCATCTACTAAATTTTAAATTAAACATTCTTACTCTTTATAGTACAATCTACATGCCAAAACAATGTTTTTAACGTGTAAAATTTTTAACATGTTGATATATAGGGTTCTGTGAAAATTAAGTAAATTTATCGATATTTAAAAATTGTGTAATAATTACTCGCTAGTGTAAATTATACGCAACTAATTATCTAATTTTTGACTCAATGTTTTTCTGGTAATTCCTAAAATTTCTGCTGCTTTTGTTTTGTTATTATTGGTAGAATTTAAAACTTTTTGAATGTATTTTTTTTCAAACTCTTTTAATGAAACTAAAGTATCATCAGGAAAATTTATGCTGTGTTTTAAAGCATCTGGTAAATGCTGAACTTCAATAATTTTATCGCACATAATTACAGCACGTTGAATTACATTTTCTAATTCTCTAATGTTTCCTGGCCAATCATAGCGTTCTAAAATCTGTAAAGCTGCTGGATTAATTTTTATAAATCGATCTTTATATTCAATGCCATATGTAAATAAAAATTTGTCTACTAAAGGTTTAATATCTTCTTTACGCTCTCTTAAAGGAGCAATATGTATTTCAACAACGGTTAATCTATAAAATAAATCTTCTCTAAAAGTGTTTTTTGAAATCATCGCTTTTAAATCGCTATTGGTTGCTGCAATAATCCGAACATCAATTTTTTCTGGTTTTTGAGCACCAACTTTTACAACTTCTTTCTCCTGTAAAACTCGTAATAATCTCGCTTGCACATTTAAAGGAGCATTGCCAATTTCATCTAAAAAAATAGTACCTCCATTTGCTGCTTGAAAAAAACCATTTCTATCTTTATCTGCGCCAGTAAAAGCCCCTTTTGTATAGCCAAATAATTCTGCTTCTAGCAAATTTTCTGGAATTCCACCACAATTTACAGCAATAAATGGAGCTTTTGCAAACTTACCTTTATAATGAACAGCTCTTGCAATAAGTTCTTTACCAGTGCCACTTTCGCCTTTGATAAAAATAGTTGCTTTGTTGTTTTTTACGCGTTCAATTATTTGAATAACTTCATTTATTTTTTCTGAACTTCCAATAATTTCTCCATAACTTTTACCTTTATTTTCTTTGGATGAATTTGCGTCAATACTATTAGAAATTTTATTTTTTAATGAAGTAATCACAGCAGATTCCAACTCATTTTTTGTAAACGGTTTTGTTAAATATGCAACAACCCCTTTTTTTATAGCCGTTAAAGAATCTTGCACAGAAGGATACCCAGTAACTACTAATTTTGGTAAGTTAGGATAATGCTCTGTAACGAATTTTATCAACTCAAAACCATCTATTTCTGGCATTTTTAAATCTGTAATTAACAAATCTATTTGTGTATCTTTTAAAATACTAACAGCTTCTTTTACAGAAATTGCTTTGTAGGTATGATAATTCCAAGAATGTAAATGACGTTGTAATAATTCTAAAATATGTACATCATCATCCACAATTAAAATATTTTCTTTTCTTAATTGCATATGTTTAAGATTTTGGTAATTGAACAGTAAAACAAGCGCCTTTTAATTTGTTATTTTTTGCTTTTATAGTTCCTTGATGGCTGGCAACAATTCCATGAACAACACTTAAACCCAATCCAGTGCCATCTCCAGGAGATTTTGTAGAAAAAAATGGCTGAAAAATGGTATCTAAATTTTCTTCTAAAATTCCTTTGCCTTCATCAAAAATTTCTAAAAATATATGTGTTTTTGTTTGATACGCTTTAATGGTAACCAACCCGTTTTTAGGTGAAAAATAAATAGCATTGATGATTAAATTGAACAAAATTTGAGTAATTTGAACTGTATCTGCTTTTAAATTCAGTTCAGAATCGTCAATGATTACATGATGTTGTACTTGTTCTTTTCTAAAAGTTGCTTCTAATAAATTAATGGCATTTTTTATATTGGGTACTATATTTATTTCTTTCTTTTCTTGGGGCATTTCACAAGCAAAAAACATTAATTTTTTAACAACTTCTCTTGCAAAAATAGCATTGCTTATAATTTTATCTACATCTTGAGTAGTTTGGCTAGCATTTTTAAAATCGTCTTTTAAAAGCTCTGCAAAACCCAAAATATTGGCTAAAGGTGTATTTAATTCGTGCGCAATTCCTGCAGTTAATTCACCTAATATTTTTAAACGATCTGCACGTTCCATTTGTCTTTTAAGAGAAATTTCATTTTGTTGAATTTCTATTCTTTCTAACAAATTCCCCAATTTTAAAGCAACATTATCTAATAGAGGTTGTTCTTCATCAAGAAATAAAAATGATTTTTTTTTGATGGATGCAACAATTCTACCTTTAATTTTGTTGAATAGAATTACATCTGCACAAATTTGATGTTCGTTATTGATATGTCCAGTTTTGTAGCTGTGTAAAGGAATTTCTATTAAAATTTCTGTTTGTTCAGGAAATTGAAAACCTTTTTTTAAGCTCTTACCAATTGCTTTTAGCGTTTCTGAAATCTCAACAGCATCTGCATTTACAATGATAGAAGATACTTCATACAAACAAGTAAGTTCTTTAATTCTTTCTTCTAAAGCAGTATTTTTGATGCTCATTTTTTTTTTTACTAGATATTTTAAAGTATTGGTTTATGATTAATTAATAATTTTCATTCCTTTTTTTAAATTTACTTTTTTTTTGCGCTAAACCTTAAAATTAGATAGCCAATAACTGCTGAAATAAGTGAGCCTAATAAAATACCAATCTTAGCAGAAGTTATATATTCTGGACTTGATGCAAAAGCTAAACTTGCCACAAAAATAGCCATTGTAAATCCTATACCAGCAATAAATGAAACGCCTATAATTTGTTTAAAATTGATATCTATAGGGATTTGTAATAGGTTTAATTTTTTAGCGATATAAATAACAGTTGGTATGCCTAAACCTTTTCCTAATACTAAACAGATTACAATATTAACTACCAAAGCAATTTCTATACCTGCAGAACTATCTATAAGTAAACCAGCATTTGCCAATGCAAAAACAGGAATTATAAAATACGCAACCCAGCCATGCAAATTATGTTCTAAATGCTGCAAAGGCGATTGAAATTTATTACTCCAGCTTTCTAAATCGTCCATAGCTTCTATTTGGTCATTAGATAAAATAGGCTTCTTTAAAATGCTAGCACTTTTAATGTTGTTATAAACGTTTTCCAACTGTGTAATAAAAGTAGAACTATCTATTTTTTGACTAATAGGCACAGAAAAAGCTAATAAAATTCCTGCAACAGTTGGGTGAACACCTGATTTTAAAAATAAAATCCAAACAATAATTCCCGTAAAAAATAAGATAAACTTCGAGTAATATCCTTTATAGGATAAAAAGTATAGAACAGCTAATAAAGCTAAAGCAATTAAAAGTAGTGTTGTTTTTATGGTACCACTATAAAAAATGGCGATGACTAAGACAGCTTCAATATCATCTACTATTGCAAAAGCTATTAAGAATATTTTTAAACTTAAAGGCACTTTTTTACCTAGAGCATTTAAAACAGCTAAAGAAAAAGCAATATCTGTAGCCATTGGTATTCCCCAGCCTTTAAATGTTTCTGGGTTTTGATTTAAAAGAATGTATAAACCCACAGGAATTAGTGCGCCACCAATAGCACCAAATAATGGAAAAGCTAATTTCTTTAAGGAATTTAATTCGCCAATTAAAATTTCTCTTTTAATTTCTAATCCAATCAAAAAAAAGAAAATAGCCATTAAGCCATCGTTAATCCAAAGTAATAATGGTTTTTTAAGTTCAAAACCTTCACCAGAAATTCCTATTTTATAGTCCCAAAGTTCAGTATATGTATTTCCAAAACTAGAATTTGCCCATATTAAAGCAATTATTGTACTTAGCAGTAATAAAATTCCACTAAAACCTTCAATTTTTATAAATTTTTGAAATGGTGTAAGAAATACTTTTCTAATCATATTTTTTTTATTTGATATGTTATTAAAGTTATATCTTCAAAAGATATGCCCACAATTCAAGCTTTTATCTAAGGTAATGAATATAAGTTGATTAATTAACTATTCTAAATTTTATATTGAGTATTAATTACTCAATCGTGTAATAAATACTCGATTTGTATAGCTTTATTAATTTTTAAAAACGAAAAAACCTCGCATTTCTGCGAGGATTTATATTTTATTGAATAAAGTGCTGAAATATATTCAGTTTAAATTATCCTAAAGTAACTCTTTTAAAAGTAGATACTTCTACATCACCATACGTCTTTACATATTCTGCAACGTTCTTTTTATCATCCTTAATAAAAGTTTGATCTAAAAGACACTGTTCCATATCTAAAGTTGTGTTATCAGCAATGAATCTATCAATTTTTCCTGGTAAAATTCTGTCCCAGATTTTTTCTGGTTTTCCTTCTGCAGCTAATTCAGCTTTAGCATCAGCTTCTGCTTTTGCTAAAACTTCTGGAGTTAATTGAGACATAGAAATATATTGAGGTACGTTTTTCAACGTTTTACCTAATCTACCTAACTCAATATTATCTTTTTCAATTACTGCAATTCTAGCTTCAGTTTCAGCAGCAACAAATGCAGGATCAAAATCTTTGTAAGATAATGTAGTTGCACCCATTGAAGCAACTTGCATAGCAACATCTTTTGCCAATTCTTCTGCATTATCTACAGCAGCAGATAAACCAACTAAAGCAGCAATTTTACCAATGTGAGTGTAAGCACCAACATAAGCAGCTTCTACTTTTTCAAAAGCAGTAATTTCTAGTTTTTCACCAATTACACCAGTTTGTTCAACCAATTTATCAGCAACAGTCATTCCACCAAAATCAGCAGCTAAAAACTCTTCTTTACTGTTTGTATGTAAAGCGATATCAGCAAACTGACCACCTAAAGCTACAAAAGAATCATTTTTACCAACAAAATCAGTTTCACAAGCTAAAACGATTGCAACACCAACAGTTTTGTCATCGTTAATTTTAGTTACTGCAACTCCTTCTGTAGATTCTCTATCAGCTCTTTTTGCAGCAATTTTCTGACCTTTTTTACGTAAAACGTCAATTGCTTTGTCAAAATCATTACCAGCTTCAACTAATGCCTTTTTACAGTCCATCATTCCAGCTCCAGTAGCTTCTCTTAACTTTTTAACATCAGCAGCACTTACTTTTACTGTTTCCATGTTATTTATTTTTTAATTATCGATTAAAATTAATTTTATTCTTCTTCGTCAGTTGCTTTAGCAGCTTTTGCTTTTCCTTCCTTTTTAGGAGCTTTTGGCTCTTTAGGACCTTTAGCTTCTTTTACTTTGTCTTTATCTGCTTTTCTTTCAGATAAACCTTCAGCAATTGCATCTGTTAAAAAAGATAAAACTTTATCTACAGACTTAGAAGCATCATCATTTGCAGGAATTACAAAATCTACTTCTCTTGGATCAGAGTTTGTATCTACCATTGCAAAAATTGGGATGTTTAATTTTTGAGCTTCTGCAACTGCAATGTGCTCTTTTTTAATATCCACAATAAATAAAGCACCAGGTAAACGAGTCATATCAGATATAGAACCTAAATTCTTCTCTAATTTTTCTCTCTGACGATTAATTTGTAATTTTTCTCTTTTCGATAAGGCATCAAAAGAACCATCTTGCTTCATTCTATCAATATGAGCCATTTTTTTAACAGCTTTTCTAATAGTAACAAAGTTAGTTAACATTCCACCTGGCCATCTTTCTGTAATGTAAGGCATGCTAACAGCTTTCGCTTTTTCAGATACGATATCTTTTGCTTGTTTTTTTGTTGCAACAAATAAAATTTTACGTCCAGAGTTCGCAATCTTTTTTAAAGCTTCTGAAGTTTCTTCTATTTTAGCTGCAGTTTTATACAAATCAATGATGTGTACACCATTTCTTTCTGTATAAATATATGGAGCCATGTTTGGATTCCACTTTCTAGTTAAATGTCCAAAATGAACACCACTATCTAATAATTCTTGAATATTTATATTTGCCATTTTTTAAAATGTGTTTACTTTCTGTTTGTGAAATCAATACTTAGGTAGTCTTTCGAGTCCTAACTATTTAGATACTAAACTGTTTAATATTATTTTTTTGTAATAATAACAGTTCTCTAAACAATCCATAAGCTTGAACAACTTTAACAAGCAGTCCTGAGCTTGACGAAGGATTAACGTTTCGAGAATTGGAATTTTTTACGTGCTTTTTTCTGACCGAATTTCTTACGTTCAACCATTCTTGGATCACGAGTTAATAAACCTTCTGGTTTTAAAATTAATCTGTGTTCTGCATTAATAGATACTAATGCTCTAGTAATTGCCAAACGAATTGCTTCTGCCTGACCAGTAACTCCACCACCATAAACGTTAACTTTAATATCATAAGACTCTAAGTTTTCTGTTAACATTAAAGGTTGTTGTACTTTATATTGTAAAGTTCCTGTTGTAAAGTAGTTTTTATAATCTTTATTATTTACTACAATTTCTCCTTTTCCTTCAGAAAGATAAATACGAGCAACAGCCGTTTTTCTTCTACCTATTTTGTGTACTATATCCATTATATAAGATCGTTAAGGTTAATAGCTTTAGGTGCTTGACCTGCATGTTTGTGCTCTGTACCTGCATATACATACAAGTTTCTGTATAAAGCGCTACCTAAAATATTTTTTGGTAACATACCTTTTACTGCTTTTTCGATTAATCTTGTAGGATCTTTCTCAAACATTTCTGTTGCAGTTAATGATCTTTGTCCTCCTGGATATCCTGTATGACGAATGTAAGATTTCTCTTTCCACTTGTTACCCGTTAAAACAATTTTTTCTGCGTTGATAATAACCACGTTGTCTCCACAATCTACGTGAGGAGTAAAGTTTGGTTTATATTTACCTCTAATTAGCTTTGCTACTTTAGAAGCTAGACGACCCAACGTTTGACCGTCAGCATCAACTAAAACCCACTCCTTGTTTACGGTAGCGCTGTTTGCTGATACTGTTTTGTAACTTAATGTGTTCATAATTACACTATTAGTTTTTGTTTATTAATAAATTATGTTTTCCTTAAAAAAGGAGTGCAAATGTAATGCTATTTATTTGATTGACAAATAGTGTTTTATAATATTTTTTTGCTTTTAAATCAATGTTTTTTCAAAAAACCACAATTAACATATCATTAAGAAAATAGAAAACTACTTTTGCATTATTGTTAAATCATCATTTTTTGATGTTTATTTCTTAATTATTATCAATTTAAACAGATGAAAATTCTATTTACTTTCTTTTTTTTTAGTTTTTTATTATCTTCTACAATAATTGCTCAAGAATTAGAAGATGAAAAAATACCTAAAAGAATTTACACAACAAAAAAATTAAAAGAAGTACCAGTTATCGATGGTGATGTTTCCGACAAAGCTTGGGAGGTTGTAGAATGGTCATCAGATTTTACAGAAAAAGATCCAGATGAAGGCACGCCTCCTACCTATCAAACAATGTTTAAAGTAATGTATGATGCTAAGTATCTTTATATTGCCTTAAGAGCTTTTGATGAAGAGCCAGAATTAATTCAACAACGATTAAGTAGAAGAGATGGTTTTGCTGGAGATAGAATAAATGTAATTATAGATAGTTATCATGATAAAAGAACCGCATTTGTATTTACAACAACAGCTGCTGGCGTAAAAGGAGAGGAGTTTGCTTCGCAAAATGGAAATAATTGGGACGATAGTTGGAACCCAATTTGGTATACGGATGCAAAGGTTGATGATAAAGGTTGGACAGCAGAAATGAAAATACCTTTTAGTCAATTACGTTTTGGAAAGGATACTGAACAAATTTGGGGATTTAATGTAAACAGAACTATTTTTAGATTACAAGAAAGATCTCTTTGGCAAAGAATACCAAATAACCAAGCTGGTTTTATTAGTGAAGCTGGCGAGCTACATGGGTTAAAAAACTTAATAGCACAAAAGCAATTAGAAATTCAGCCTTTTACTGTTTTACAATATGATAAATACCCACCAGAAGCTGGAAACCCTTTTAGAACAGGTTCGGATTTTAAGGTAAATGCAGGGTTAGATGCAAAAATTGGTATTACCAACGATTTAACGTTAGACTTGACTGTAAATCCAGATTTTGGTCAAGTAGAAGCAGATCCTGGAGCTATAGCATTAGATGGTTTTCAGATTTTTTTTAGAGAGCAACGTCCTTTTTTTGTAGAAAACAGCAATATATTTGATTACGAATTTGCCAACGGAAGTGATAATCTTTTTTACAGTAGAAGAATAGGTAGAAATCCACATAGAAACGCAAATTTAGCTTTTGGAGAATATGCAAATGAACCCCAAAACTCAAGAATTTTAGGCGCTGCAAAATTTTCTGGTAAAACTAGAGATGGCTGGTCTATAGGTGTTTTAGAGAGTGTTACAGGTAATGAATTTGCAGAAATTAGACAAGTTGATGGAGAAACAAGAGAGGAAATTGTAGAGCCTTTAACCAACTATTTTGTAACTCGTGTTCAAAAAGATTTTAATGAAAGAAACTCTTTTATTGGCGGTATTTTTACAGCCACAAATAGAAATTTAAATGGAGATTTTAACGAACTCCATAAGGCTGCTTACTCAGGTGGTCTAGATTTTCAGCATAATTGGAACAATAGAGATTATTATATTGATGGTAATATTATTATGAGTCACGTTTTAGGAAGTACAGAAGCTATAACCCGAACTCAAACAACGCTTAGACATAATTTTCAAAGAGTAGATGCAACTCATGTTTCTGTAGATCCAAACAAAACGTCATTAACGGGAACTGGAGGTCGATTAGAAATGGGTAAAAATGGAGGTGGAAATTGGAGATTTAATGGAGGTGTAATTTGGAGATCTCCAGAATTAGAATTGAATGATGTTGGTTTTTTAAGAAGAACAGATGAAATTATTCAGTTTGGTAACTTAAGATACTTATGGCAAGTACCCACTGATGTTTATAGAAACATTAATGTAAGATTTGAACAAAACAGTTTTTACGATTTTCAAGGAAACTTAAATCAAGTTGGTTTTGAAGTGCAAGGAAATGTAAATTGGATTAATAATTGGTCTACTGAAATAGGGTATGGTAAAGACACTAATTTATATGACAATTTCTTTTTAAGAGGTGGGCCAAGATTTAGAGGGCCAAATAGGGGTTTCGCTTATCTTTTTTTAAATTCTGATAATAGTAGAATGTTTAGTTTTACTTTAGGATACTCTAATAGGCATAGCCAAGAGAATGTAACCACGAGAGATCGTTTTGTAATACGCACCAACTATCAACCTTTTGATGCTTTTAGTATGTCTTTAAATATTGAATATGCAAACTTATACGATGCAACCCAATATGTTACACAAACTGCTTTTAATGATGAAGCAAGGTATGTTTTGGGGAATATTCAAAACCAAACATTAACTACAACACTTCGTTTAAATTATAGTTTTACACCAAATATATCATTACAGTTTTATGGACAGCCTTTTATTTCTAACGGAAGATTTACAGATCTTAATTATGTGATAAATCCTGTTGGTAAAAGTATCAATGATAGGATTTCTATCTACGATACAAATCAAATAACTACTCAAAATGATAACTATTTAATTGATGAAAATAGAGATGGTATTACAGATTATAGTTTCTCAAATCCAGATTTTTCTTTTGTACAATTACAAACCAATTTAGTAGCAAGATGGGAATATATACCAGGTTCAGAACTGTTTTTTGTGTGGGCTAGAGGATCTGTAGGGAATGTAAATCCTATAAATGACTTGGTAGATAGTGTTTCAAATCAAGTATTTAATGAGCCTGCAAACGATACTTTTTTAATAAAAGCGACTTATCGTTTTGCGAGGTAAATAAAAAAGGTAAACAACACGAATAATATGTAAATAGTGTTTTCGTGTATTTATTGTAGAGGGTGATAAAGGTTTTAATATCAGCTTAGGGATTTTAACATTCTATTTATTATCATTAGTATTTGACGACTGTAATTGTAGTAAAAATTCGTTTAGATTTGTATTTTTATCCAAGCCTATTTTCTTTTTTAATCGATACTTTCCTTGGTTTACACTTGTGGCACTAATGCCTAATAATCGGCCAATTTCTTTACTAGATAAATTTAAAAAAGCAAGTACACTTAATTTTGTTTCTGTTGGGCTTATGTTATTTATTTTTTGTCTAAGTTTTTTTGCAAAGTTCGGGTATAATTGCTCGAACTTAAACATAAAGGCTATCCAATTGTCTGCTGCAGCAGATTCTTGAGACTTTAATTCAGCTTTTATTTTATCGTAATTTAAAGCGTTAGAATTTTTAAGTTTTTGATTTATAATTTCCAATTGACTATTTTTCTCAATCATATCTCTTATAAAACTATTTAATTCTAATTCTTTTTGTTTTAAATTCTTTTCGAGCTTAGCTCCTTTTTTTTCGGCAATTAAAAGGTTTTTTTCTATCGATAATTTAACAAGCTTTGCATCTTTTATCCTTAAACGTTGTTGAGACCATATAAAAAGCCCCAAAATTAATAGTAAAATAATAGATAAAATTAAAATCGTTTTCTGTGTAACGTTTAGTTTGTTTTCTATTTCTAAAGTATCTTTTTCTTTATTTAATTTAGAAATTTCTAACTCTAAGGTCATTAAATTGTTAATATTTAGTTGCTCTTGCTCTAATTTTTCGATGTTTTTTTGGCTCCATTCATTCGTATAATAAAGTGCTTTTTCTGCATCACCAATAATTTTATAACCTTCACTTAAACCTTTTAATAGTTTTAAATTTTGGTCGTATTTTTTAAATGCACTTAATTGCTCTTCAACAATCTTTAAAGCGTCTTTAAAAGAACTAGCATTAAAAAAAGCGTATATTTTTTCTTTTAAAAGAATAGCATTTGTTTTTTCAACCTCAATTAAAAGTAGAAACATATTTGCGAAAGATGATTCTATAAAAAGTCTAATAGCTATCTCTTTGGCTAATTGTTGAGACTGTAAAGACCAATCATAGGATTTTTCAAAATTTTTGTTATCTAGAGCCCTTTTACCAAGTATAGATAATATTTGGGTTTGATTGGGTTTTTTATTTAATGCAGTAGTTTTTAGTAATGCTTTCTTCAAATAAAATATGGCAGAATCATATTTTTCTTCTTGATTCAGAATGTTTGCATACATTAAATCTAAATGATATTGTTGTTTGGCACTATTTCTATTTTCTTGATCTGCTTTTACCGCTTTTTTAAAAAATACTTTTGCTTTCTTTGGATCTTTCCCTTTTAAAGAAAAAGATGTTAAAGCAACATTTGCGTTGTATAATAACCTGCTATTTTTAGTTTCTTCTGCAATAGCAACGTATTTAGCCATTGCAGATAATGCCTGTCCTTTTTTACCATTTAAATAGGTTACTTTTTGAATTAAGGCATCTGCTTCTAAAATTTTATTATCTATTTTTTTTGCAACAATAAAAACAGTATCAAGCTCTTTTAAAAATTCTTGATTGTTCCCTTTCATTCTAAAAATTGTAGCTTTTCTAAGTTTTAAATATCCTCTATCTGACAAAGAAACATCCGTATTTAATAAACTGTCTATAACTTTAGAAGCCTTTTTTAAATCGCCATTTAATAGCAAATCTGTTGCACTTTGCAAGGTGTGTTTTTCTTGACAGTTAATAGTAATACTAACAAGAAAGCTGATAAATAAAATTGTAATACGGTTTAAATTCATTTTAAAATTTTATAAATATTGCTCTAAATAGACTTCATTTTGGTAAATGTAGATAATTTGTAGACATCTAAAATACCAAAAAGTAAAAATATTAAGGGATTTTTGAAGAAAATAAAATGTTTAATATAATGGCGCAAATTTACAGAACATTTCTTTTTTTACTTTTTACTTTTACAAAACAACAATTATCTTAAATGGAGTTCTTACACAAAGAAGATTTTCAACATACTCTTTTTAAAGATATTACACGTATTAATTATTTAGAAGATATGCCTGAGCAACTCATTAGCGATTATGGGTATACCTACATAATGTTAAGATATGGCAACATAGAGGCTTTTAATTACCTAGATAAAAAAGTAGCTATTCCACGAGTTTTTGTAAAAGGTACAGGAGATTACTTTATGGTAAAAGGATGTAGCAACAGTAGTTGGTTATCTATAGAATTGCCAAATTATTTGCTATACAATATCACAAAAATACACTCTATAAAAAATAGAAATCAATTAATAGACTTGTCTTTATATGTGGAAGATGATGTAATAGAGAGTTTATATACGGCTTTAGAAACCATTCAGGATATTGATGAAATTGCTAAAATAACGGATCAACATTTAAGAGAATATTACAGAGATTGGACAATTATGAGACCTTCTGTAGAAATTACAGCATACATCTTTAACAAAAAAGGGATGTTAACAGTGCAAGAACTGTTAGATGTTTTTCCACATTCAAAACGTACGTTAGAGAGAATTTTTGCTAGAGAAGTAGGTGCTAGTCCTTATCGTTTTATTTGCCTGGTGCGTTTTAACAATATTATAAGAGAGCTAGAAAAACAAGAACATGATTCTTTAACAAGTTTAATTGCAAAATACGATTATTACGATCAATCTCATTTTGAAAAAGACTTTAAAAAATTTTTAGGACAAAGTATTAAAGAGTATAGTAATAATTTTAACCCACTTTTAACGAATGCCTTGGCAAGAGAATACGTAAAAAACAATACAAATTAAAATATAAAACACAAATAAAGCATAATACTATGAAAACAATTTACACTACGCTATTATTACTTGTAATTTCAATTACAACATTTGCACAAGGTATAGCAGTGCAAGGTATTGCAAGAGACAATACAAATGCAGCAATTACAAACGAAACTTTAAGTTTCGATTTTAGAATTACAGATACTGCAGATGCTGTGTTGTTTAGAGAAACACAACAAATTAGGACAGATAATTTTGGACTTTTCTCTCATGTTGTAAGTACAGGAACAGCTGCAGATGGTACTGTTTTTAACAATGTAGATTTTAGTCAACAAGGTTTAAAATTAATAGTTTGGATAAATTATAATAGCAACAATGTACAAGTATATAACCAACCTTTGCAATATGTACCTTATGCACATTTTGCTAAAAAAGCAGAAAATGGTGTACCTCCAGGTACTGTAGTGGCTTTTATGGGTGATGACAATAAAATACCTGATGGTTGGGTAAAGTGTACAGGACAAAATATTGCTACTGGCAACCAATATGCAGCTTTAAGAGCGGTTATTGGAAATACCATACCAGATTTAAGAGCACGTTTTTTAAGAGGTCAAGGTGTATCTAGTAATATAGGTATCACTATTTATGACGAAAATACGCAAGTAAGACAATATTTAGACCAAACTATTGCTGGGCATAATCATGGTGTAAATATTAATACTAACTATACTGGAGATCATTCACATTTTGTCAGTCAGTTTCAACTTAACACTGCTGGAGGTTCAGAGCCAAGGGATTTTGTGGTGCCACAAAGCGGTTTTGTAGCTTGGAAAAAAAGTTATTTAGATCGTAATACGAGTACAACAGGTTCACATAACCATAATGTATCTGGAAATACAGCAGATGTGGGTGCAATTCAAAATGGCGGACAAACCCTTGCAGTCAGAGGAGAAGAAAACAGACCTTGGACAGTGGTTGTTAACTACATCATAAAATTATAAACAAACCCTAAACTTTTTATCATGATAAAAAAAATACTACTCTTTGTGGTCTGTATTTGGGGTTTAACGCTCCATGCACAAACCCCACAAAGTAAAAATCAAATTTTTACAGGTGCAGGTGCACAACAAGAAATTCAGCATAGCACAAACCTAAATTTAAACATGCAAGTTGGTGGCGCAATTTTGTTTAACACAAGTACAGGTGCACAAAATACTTCTGTGGCTTTTCCGTATTCAATTTTATACGTACCAAATACGTTTATAAGTGATAAATACCAAATATCAAAAGGCTATTATCCAGATAGAGTTCGTTTAACTTGGGAAATCGGTGCGAATGAAAATATTATTACGAACATACAAATTTTTAGAAAGGAATTAGGCACTGATAACCCAGAACAAAGAATAGCTACTTTAGCAAAAGATGTTTTTGAGTACAATGATTTTCAAACACAAGGTGGTACATTGTATGAATACAGAGTAAAAGCACAAGGAGTCTCTGAAGCAAAAGAAGAGGAGTTTTTTAACTTTATAAAAGGCATTGGTTTTAGAAACCCAACAGCTACAGTTTCTGGTAATATTAGTTACGAAGGTGGTAATCCTGTAAAAGATGTTACTGTATATGCAGAAGCTGTAGGTGCAGAAAATAGTGCAGGTAGCAGTATTTTTATCAATGGAGGTTATGCCTCTACAGGTATTTTAAACAAAAGTATTAATGCAAATAAAATTTCTATCCAAGCATGGTCTTCTTTTGTAAAACAAGACAATGCAGGCGATCTTTTTTATTACTCTACAAGTAATGGACAAGGATATTCCATAGTTTCCAAAATAACGAGTGCAAATGCGTTTGTAATAGATGTGTATAAAAACAATAATTATATTTTTAACATACATGTTAGAGGTAGTTTACCAACAGGCGAAATAGATGCTTTAGGGAATGATATTTATAAAGATATTAACCAATTTACCAGTAACGATTTTTATCACTTGTCTTTTGTGATGGAAAAAGGCAAAGAACCTAAAGTTTACATAAATGCCAGAGAAATGACACAAGATAAGTTGAATAACGCAACTGTGTCAGCTAACATAACTAAACCTGTAGTAACTTTTTTTAGAACTGCCATTTACAACCCAGATGCTACAGAAAAAATAAATCAAATAGATATTGGTGCTACTTTAGCAGGAGTAAATGTCGATGAAATTAGAGTTTGGGATAGAATTTTAACTGAAGATCAAATTAGAAAAGATTACAGAAGATATTTAAACGGAAGTGAAAGCGGATTAAAAGTTTATTTAAGAGCAGATGAAAATGCAGGTGATTTTTTATATGATATTTCTAAAGTTGGTAATATTCAAAATGAAAACCACGCAAGATTAATTAAAGATAGTAATAATTCGGGTATTAACTACTCTTTAAAAGTACCAAGAAGAGATCAGTTAGGTGTTTTTGGTGTTACCGATAACAATGGTAGTTATACAATTGCTGCAATACCTTATGCAGGTTCAGGAGAAAGTTTCGAAATTACACCTTCTTTGGGGGTTCATGAATTTAATCCAGCAACACAAACGTTGTTTTTAGGGAGAGATGAACCTGTAGTAAATAAAGTAGATTTTATAGATGTTTCTTCATTTACCTTTAGAGGTAAAGCTATTTTTAACGTACAAGATGTTTTTAAACCCATTGCAAGTACAGAACCCACCAATTTAAGAGATTCAGAAAATTACAACCAATATTTGTTAGGTGATGTTTTGATAAATAAGGGTGAATATTACTATGTAGGAGGTACAAAAAATCCAAATACAGGTTTTTATGAAGGTGGTGTTTTAAATCAATATCCAGTTATTGGTGTTGGTGGGGCTACTATTTTAGTAGATGGTAATATTGTTTTTGATGAAGACAATCAGCGTGTTTTAACTAACGAAGATGGTACTTTTACTATTGATGTACCTATTGGAAGGCATAAAGTAGAACTCGAAAAAAACGGACATACATTTGCACTCAATGGGCGTTTTCCAGAAGAAGGTACATTCGAGTTTTTCGAAGATCAAATAGAAACCAGGTATTTTATAGATAGTACTAGAGTAACTTTAGTAGGTAAAGTTGTTGGAGGTAAAAAAGAATTCGAAAAGCCAGTTGGTTTTGGTTTTGAGGGTAAAAACACCTTTAAAAATTTCGAAGATACTGTAAATGAAACCACAGAAACTATATCATCAAATAACAATATTGGTGTAGCTCAAATTACTTTTAAGGGCGAAACAAACTCAACATCCTTAGATAAAATAATTACTACAAATCCAGAAACTGGCGAGTATAAAGTAGCGTTAATTCCTTATCAATATAGTATTTTACAAAACGGAATTACAATTCCAACAAATACAGATATTTCTATATTAACAAGTACAGAAACCATAGATTTAAGAGAAATACCTGAGTTA
Source organism: Polaribacter sp. Hel_I_88 (assembly GCF_000687935.1). Taxonomy (NCBI): domain Bacteria; kingdom Pseudomonadati; phylum Bacteroidota; class Flavobacteriia; order Flavobacteriales; family Flavobacteriaceae; genus Polaribacter; species Polaribacter sp. Hel_I_88. The sequence goes on from NZ_JHZZ01000001.1 coordinate 1,802,399, forward strand.
AAAACATCAGAATACACCACAAAAGACAATACTGTTGTAAGTTCAGATCCTTACCATTATGTAAAAAGTTTCAGGTATAATTCAGATGTGGCTGTATATCTTTTAGAACAAGAATTTGATACTGAATTTACTATAGAAGATAAAACTTTTGATATTAGTGCGTTAAACACACCTATTTATACCCAAAGAGAAAAGTATAAATTTACTTTTGAAGTGGTGCAAGAATACATAAACAATGATGCTGATGAACCAGTAACCACAAAAGAATTTTTTACAGAAGGTGCATTTAATATTACCAATAATTTAGCACAATCAGACACGCAAGAAATTGTATTAAAAGATAACAATACCAAGTATGAATATTCTTTTAATGCAGGTTTACCAAACATTACAGTTACAGATGGTTTTGCGCAAAATATTGCAGTACAATATGTTATAGAAGGTAGTAATCCTTTGTCAATTTCTAATCTTTCAGATTTTAAAAGTTCGGGTATTGTAAAAGGAGGTAGGCCATCTGCAGGTAAAACATTTGTAACTTCTGCACCAGAAGTGCCAGAAGTTATTTTAAGAGATCCTCCAGGTACCAATAGTTATGCAACTATAGAAAAAGGAACTTCTATAAAAATGAAAACATCTACTGCATCTACAGATACAGGTTTTACAAACTTCGGTATTTTTACATCAATTGGTCCAGATGTTACCTTTTCTAAGGGAGTAATTTTTGCATCAGTAGACACAGAAATAGATGTAGTTGCAGATTTTGATCTTAATTTTTCGAGATCTACAGAAAATACATCAGCAAATGAAACTGAAATTACCTATACTTTTAATCAATCTATTTCTACAAGTGATGATCCTTCTTTTGTAGGTGCAGATGGAGATTTATTTATTGGGAATGCAAAAAATATTTATTATGGTATTTTTGATAATATTTTCATTACAGAAAATATTCCTTTAGATTTAAACAATGCTACCATTCCTAACCTACCAATAGTTGTAAAAGATAAAGATGGTAATGACAAGAATTTGTACATAAGTACTTCTAAAGATTACTTTATTGCAGAGCAACCTACCAATACTTTTTTCACCTATTCTCAAAAATATATTGTTGAAACATTAATACCAGATTTAGAGCGTTTGGCAGCTACAGGTTCAACGAGTCAAAATGGTGTAGAAGCAAAATCTGCAACATATTATACTGCTCAAGCAGAACTATGGAAAAAAGTTGTTCAGAATAATGAAAAAGCAAAATACGATGCAAAAAACAATCGTGAAGCTGTTAAGAATGCAGTAATTGCTAATGTTACAAATAATTTTGATCCAAGCCTTAGAAGTGGTTTAGCAGCTTTGGTAAACGAAAATTTTTATTCAAATAGATCTTTTGATGCTGGTTTAGGCGAATTTAGCAACTCAATCTCAACATCTGTTTTAACATCAAATACATATACAAACACCATAGATATAGATAACGAATTTGCTGCAGATCTTGGTTTTTTTATAAATGGTGTTGGTAGAAGTTTAAACTTTACAACAAGAACAGGCTCTGTAGAAACAGACAGCAATACAACAACACAAGATATAAGTAACACAATATCTTACACCTTAAAAGACAATGATAAAAGCAATTTATTAAGTGTAGATGTAGTAAGTATGTTTGATGGTAATGGCCCTGTTTTTATAACAAGAGGAGGTACAACATCTTGTCCTTATGAAGATGCAACAACATCTATTTTCTTTAAAAATGATGGTTTTGATGCTAATGTAATTGGAGCAGGAGGAGAAGTTTTATCTGAAGCAACGAACAGAGTTTACAATGCAGAAATCTCAGTAGAAAAAAATCTAATTACAAACGTTCCAGAAAGTGAAGCTGCTGTCTTTAAAGTGTATTTAAAAAACACCAGTGAAACACAATCCGATTTAGAATTTATTCTTGATTTTGATTCAACAACTCTAAATGGCGCAGAAATTAGTTTAGAAACAAATGGAACAAATATCTTTTTACCTTTTAATGAAACTATAGAGTTTCCAATCGAAATTACAAAGTCAAGCAGTTCTAGTAGGTTTAGTTATGAAGATATTAAATTATACTTGTATAGTCCTTGTGCTTTTGCAAGTGAAAAAGATGAAATCTCAGTAGAAATAACAGCAGAATTTAAAAAATCATGTTCTAATGTAGTAGTTTCTGCTCCAGAAAATAATTTTATTTTCAATACTAATGAAGCCTATTCAGTAGATGTTAATGGGAATACAACTACAAATACATTGCCAATTACGTTTACAGATTTTAATGTAGATTTTAGCGGTTTTAATAAAATAGAATTGCAATATAGAAATGCAAGTGCTTCTAACTGGACTAAGTTTGCAAGCTACTATGGTTCTGAAGCGTTAAAAACAACTGCTGGCGATACAGAAGGTATTGTCATTAGTTCTTCTGATGCAGATTTTACCTACAATTGGGATATTGTTGCAGATAATATTCCTGATGGAAACTATGAAATTAGAGCAGTATCTTACTGTACAGACAATATAACAAACACTTCAGATATTATCTCTGGAATTATCAACCTAAATGCACCTGTTGTTTTTGGAACACCAAAACCTACAGATGGTATTTTAGATGTTGGTGAGGATGTAACTGTACGTTTTAACGAACCAATTTTTAAAAGAATAACATCAGAAATAAGAGTTACAGGTTTAAAAAATCAGCAGGAAATAGATCATAGTGTTTCTGTGTATTTAGATGGTTCTTCAAATCAAATAGAATTGCCAAATCAACGATTGAATAACCAATCTTTTGCACTGCAATTTTGGTATAACAACAGTACAACTGGTAAAGGAAATTTGGTATCTCAAGAAAACGGAATTAAAGTTGCTATTGATGGTAATCATTTAGATTTTTCTATAGGAAATCAAACCGTTTCTACAAAAACAAATAATAGATCTTTAGATGCTTCTCAATACAATTTCTATTCTTTTGTTTATCAAAATGGAAGTTCGCCACAATTGTTAATTTTAGAAAATGGGCAGGTTTTAGAAGCTAAAGTTTTAGATGAAGAAATAGATTTTAATACAGCAGCATCTATCTTTTTAGGAGGTACTAATGTTGTTGGGAATTTACATGATATTCGTATGTGGTCTAAGCCATTTACGCCAGCGCAAGCAACAGTTGCAAAAGATGTAACCTTAACAGGTAGAGAATTAAATCTACAAGGTTACTGGAAGTTAGACGAAGGTTTTGGGGGAATTGCTATTGACAAGGCCAAAAGAAAAAATGCAACTGTAGCTTTAGCTTGGGATATTTTTCCAAAAGGAACTGGTTACGAATTTAAAAATAACGAACACCTAACGTTAAACAATGTTGGTTTTGTTCAGCCTACACATTTAGAGGATATTACTTTGTCTTTCTGGATAAAGCCAGATGCCACAAGCAAAGGAACTATTTTTTCTAATGGAAAAGGAGATAATTCTGAACCTACTTTAACAAATGGTTATCGAAATAAATGGGCTATCAACTTAAAAGAAAACAAACATTTAGAGCTTACAACTGAAAACGAAACCTTCCAATTAACCTTGAATGATTTAGAGGTAGATTCTTGGAGTCATGTTGCAATTGTTCTTAAAAGAGGTAGTTCTTTAAGCACGTTTGTAAATGGTAATGAAGAAAGTGCTGTATCATCAGCAAAAATTGGAGGAATTTCTGGAAACAAAATTGTTTTAGGTGGAAGATTGTTTCAGTATTCTGGAGGTTCAGATGAAGTTGATAGTCATTTTACAGGGTTGTTAGATGAGGTAAGATTATGGAATACAGCAAGAAGTTTTGAGCAAATTAAAAGAGATCGTTATTTTGAAGTTAATAAGGAAACCACAGGTTTGTTATTATATGTAGACTTTAATGAAGATGCTACAAATACCAGCAATGGTCCTGCCTATAATCATGCAGATAGAAACTTAACAACAGGTACAACTTTTGCAGTTTTGAGTGGAGCAAATCAAAATTATGTGCAAGATTCGCCACCATTAAAACCTCAATTACAATTTACAAACATTCCTTTTTCTACAGTTATCAATGGTGATGAAATGATTATTACACCAGAATTAACAGCAGAAGAATGGAGTTTATACGAAGGTGAAATCATCAACTTTTCTGTAGCAAGAATGTCAGATACACATTTTAATACTCAGAATTCACCTGTAACTTGGTCTGCTTTGGTAAATAGACAAGAAATAGAATGGTTTACGCAAGATCAAACCAAAGAAATCATCACCCAAAAAATTGTAGGTGAAACTTATAGTTTTACGATGGATGTTGTAAATATTGGTGGCAGCAATCAACCTTATACACTTTCAAGTTTGCCTGTTTGGCTACAAGCAGATAAAACAAGTGGTGCTATAAATGCAAATTCTGCTAGAACGATTACGTTTACAGTAGATAAAGATTTGGCAATGGGCAATTACACAGCAGATATTTTCTTGCAAACTGCTTCTGGTTTTAATGACCGTTTGTCATTCAATCTTCGTGTATTAAGTGATGCTCCAAATTGGGCTGTAAATCCACAAGATTTTGACAGTAGCATGAATGTGATTGGTAAAATAGAAATTAACGGATCTTTTTCTAGAGATGCTTTTACAAAAGTGGGTGCTTTTATAGATGATGAACCAAAAGGAGAAGCCTATTTAATTTATGATGCTTTTTATGATGCTTATTTTACGTATTTAACCATTTACAATTCACAAGAATTAGATGCAGATAATAATGTTATCACCAAAAATGTAACTTTTAAAATTTGGGATGCTATCAATGGTAAAATCATTACAGCAGCTATAGATAATGTAGAAAGTGTTCCTTTCATTCAAAATGATATTTTAGGATCTAATGATACTCCAAAAGTATTTTCTACTACCACTTTTGCTGAGCAAAACATTGCACTAAATAAAGGCTGGTCTTGGATGTCTTTTTATGCAGATGATAGTAGGTTTTCTAATTTAGCAGCTAGTTTAATTCAATTAGATGAAACTGAGGGAGATATTATAAAATCTCAAGTTGAGTTTGCAAACTACGAAAATAGTAAGTGGAATGGGAATTTAAAAGCTTTGAATACAGCTAAAATGTATAAAATAAAACTAGCCAAAGCCAATAATTTACGTTTAAAAGGCCCAGAAGTAGACATTAGTAAATTTATTTTTACAGTTGAAGGTAAAGCTAATGAAGATGATGTTGCAAAATGGAACTGGTTGCCATTTCCAATTCATAAAAATGTGAGCATACAAGAAGCACTAGCCTTTTTTGATGCTTCAAATGGAGATGTAATAAAAGATCAATTTAATTTTGCAATTTACAACACAAATTCAGGTTGGAGAGGAACTTTAAACTATTTAGAAGCTAACAAAGGGTACATGCTAAAATCTAGTAAAACGCAAAGTTTAAAATACCCAAACACAAGCATACTTCAAAAAACATTTTTTTCAAAAAGTGTGTTAGCAAAACAAAATAATACCAATGAAGATTTTACACAATATGCAAGCAACATGAATATTGTTGCAGAGGTTGTTGCAGATGAAAACTTTACAAAAGTGTTGGTTTTCGATATGAATAATCAACTAAGAGGTACTGCAGAAATTTCTGAAATTGATAACAAAAAATACAGTTTTATAACTGTGTTTAGCAATCAACCAGAAACGTTAAAGTATGTATTGGCAAATGATTTTGAAGAAGTTGATATCAATATGAGTTTTGAATTTGAAAGCAATAAAGTTGTTGGAGATTTCGAAAATCCTATACTACTTTCTGCAAGTGCATTATCACTAGAAAATGCTATTTTAAACGAGGCAGTTTTGTATCCAAATCCGTTTACAAATGAAATTAATGTAGACTTTTCATCAACAAGTTTTCAAATTTCTAAAGTAGAGGTTTTCAATACTATTGGTGTTTCTATCGTGTCTAAAAAAATAAATCAAGACAATAAAATTACTTTAAATACATCAAATTTAGCAAATGGAATTTACCTAATTCGTTTAACGAATGATTTAGGAGAAACCGTTCTTAAAAAAATGATTAAAAAGTAACTGATGAAAAAAGTTTTGCTTGCATTTTTGTTGAGTTTTTCTGTAACTATTTGTTTTTCACAAGACCCTAATTGGTCTGTAAATCCAAGTAATTATCAATACAGTATGACGTTTACTGCATTTTTAAATGTAAATGGCACTACTTTATCATCCACAAATGATAAAGTAGCTGCCTTTATAGATAATGAAGTTAGGGGTGTTGCAAATTTGGTGTATTTGGCTGATGAAGATAAATATGTAGCTTATTTAACGGTTTACAATTCTACAAGTAATAGCCCAGTTTCGTTTAAAATTTACAATAGTACAGCAAACAATGTTGTTGATGCAGTGCAAACTATAAATTTTCAAATCGATAGAAATGTGGGGAGTGTTTTTCAATCGTATTCCATTGCAAGTACTGCTTTAAATAATCAAGCAAATATTACCGATTTTTCTTTTAAAAACACAACTGTTTTAGCAACTTCAATTGTTGCTGATACAATAGAAATTACTTTACCATCTACTGTAAATCTTAATAATTTAGTTGCCAATTTTACAACAAATACTGGAGCAAAAGTATATGTCGATTTTGTGCTTCAAAATTCTGGAGTCTCTTCTCAAAATTTTTCAAATCCTATTAAGTTTCAAGTGCTTTCTGAAGATGAATCTGTCCTAAAAAACTATGATATTGTTATCATCAAAGATCAAAATATTCAAGAGTTAGCTGTAAGTTTAACTACAGCAAGAACTCAAGTTGTTGAAAATCCAACAGAAATTCAAGTAACATTTAATCAACCAATTGTAGCGTTAGAAAAGGAGAATTTTGTTTTATCGAATGCTATCATTCAAAATATTTCTAAAGTAGACAATTTAAATTATAAACTAAATATAGTTGCCATTCAACAAGGTGATTTTTCAATAGAAATTCCAGAAAATTCCATTAAGACATCAAATAATACAACTAACCAAACTTCTAGTAAAATAGATTTTTTGTTTGATGCTAATGCGCCTTTTTTAATTTCTATAACAAGAAAATCGCCTTTGGCAACGCTTACAAATGCGAATTCAGTAGCGTTTTTAATAACGTTTAATGAGCCTGTAAAAAATATTTTTGCAACAGATTTCAATTCTATTGCTGGAGCTGTTATATCACTTGCTAAAATTAGCGATACTAATTATACAGCCACAATTACAAATATTGAAAATACAAATGGCACTATTGGGTTAAGTTTGAAAGCAGACAATGCAATTACAGATTTGGTAGGCAATCCATTACGAACTACAGTTACAAATCATAATTAATATGAAAATAAAATTTTTCCATTTTCTTTTAATTATTGCCAATTTATGTTTGGTGACTAATGGTTTTTCTCAAGAACCAAATTGGGAAGTAAAGCCAACAAATTATCAATATAGCATGACGTTTACAACCTTTTTAAATGTAAATGGAACTACGTTAACCTCTGTAAATGATAAAGTTGCCGTTTTTGTAAATGATGAAATAAGAGGAGTTGCAAACGTAACTTTTGAAGCAGATGATAACAAATATGTTGCCTATTTAACTGCGTACGCAAATACCAATAACGAACCCTTAACTTTTAGAATTTACGACAGTAAAAACGATGTTGTTGTGTCTGTTTCTAAAACTATAAATTTTCAAATTGATGCGAATTTAGGAAGCGTTTTTCAGGCAGTAAGTATCGCAAATCCAGCCTTAAATACAACTGCTATTTTAAACGATATCATTTTTACAAACGCAACTTCTTTAAACACAGTAAAAAATGGAAATACGTTTCAAATAGAACTTCCACCAGGCACAGATATCACCAATTTAAAGCCCATTTTTAATGTAATTGATGGAGCAAAAGTTTATGTTGGCAATAAGTTACAAGAATCTGGAATTTCTGAGGTAGACTTTACATTTCCAATTATTTTTACAGTACTTTCAGAAGATGAAGCAGTTGCAAATAACTATACAGTTCAGGTTTCAGTAGCTGCAAATGCAGCAGCAACAAATGTTGTTTTAAGTATTGATGAAAACACAAGTGTACATCAAGCTCCAGTTGTTTTAAATGCCCAATTTAGTAATGAAATTACAGATTTTGATACAGACGATTTTCAGCTAACAAACGCTGTGGTTTCTAAAATTGTAAAAATTGACAACCAAAATTTTAAAGTAGAAATAGTTCCTATAAAAGAAGGGAGTTTTTCTGTTATGGTAGCTCCAAATTCAGTTGTAGATGCAGATTTAAAAGTGAATTTTCCATCCAATACAGTTGCATTAAATTATGATAAAACAAAACCAATACTTACCAATTTAAGTTACGGAATAGAAAATAATAATGAGTTTTTTGAAATCACTTTTAGCGAAGAAATTATAAATCAAGATATTTCTGATTTTGAATTTACGGGTTCAAATGCAGCTATTTATTTTAAATCTTCTTTATTTAGAGTAAGACCAAATACATTTCGATTGGCTATTTTTAGAATAGATAATAACCCTCAAGAAGGAAATATTTTCTTAAAACTAAAATCAAATTCAGATATTGTAGATCTTGAAGGAAATAAAATTTTACTCCAAGAAATGAGTTCTTTTTATAGAGATAATCAACCACCAACTGCACCAACTTTAAACGATGTTGTTGGCGTTTGTAATGCAACTGTTTCAGAGATACCAAAGGCTACAGATACAGTTTCTGGAGAAATTTTAGGCGTAACACAAGATGCTTTAAGCTATACAGAACAAGGTGAGTATTCTATAACTTGGACCTTTACTGATGAGGCTGGAAATGTTGCAACAGCCATTCAAAAAGTGATTGTAAGTGATGAAATTGCGCCAATTGCACCAACTCTAGAAACGGTTTCAGACGAGTGCAGTGTTACAATAACTTCAATTCCAACTGCAACAGACAATTGTGCAGGAACTATTATAGGTGAAACTTCAGACCCATTAACTTACAATTCACAAGGCGAACATTTAGTAACTTGGTCTTTTGATGATGGTAATGGAAATATCACAACAACTAAACAAAAAGTAATTATTAAAGATGTTACTTTTCCTGTAGTTCCAGAATTACCAGATATTAGAGCAGTTTCTAGTGTAACTTTAACAGCGCCAAAAGCACAAGATAATTGTGGAGAAGTTGTTGAGGGAATTACTTTTGATCCTATTTTTTACGATGAACCTGGTGAATATATTGTGTATTGGTTTTTTGACGATGTCAGTGGAAATTCGATAAGAGGATCTCAAAAAGTATTTATTATTAGAGGTACACCAGTTGCTCCAGTTTTACCAGATTTAAGAGCAGATTGTAGTGTTACCGTTTTTAATACACCTACTTTAGAAACCATTTCTGGTACAATTACAGCAACAACTGCAGATGCTTTAACTTACACAGAGCAAGGAGAATTTGTTATTTCATGGATTTTCGATTTAGGTAATGGAACGCAATTAACATCAACTCAAAAAGTAATTGTAAAAGATGAAATTGCACCAGAAGCCCCTTTTTTAAATGATATCACAAGCGAATGCAGTTATACTTTTTCAGAAATTCCAACAACTTATGATGGCTGTGCAGAATTAGTAACTGCAACTACATCAGATCCTTTAACTTACACTAAAGCTGGCAATTATACAATTACTTGGTCTTTTGATGATGGAAATGGAAACGTATCAACAAGTACTCAAAACATAACTATTACAGATACTTTAGCGCCTGAAAAACCGACATTATCAGACGTAAATGCACAATGTAGTGTTAGTTTAGTGGCACCAACTACCACAGATAATTGTGCAGGAACCATAACAGGAACAACAACAGACCCTATATTTTATAATGTTTCAGGGACATACACCGTAAATTGGGTTTTTGATGATGGAAATGGAAATTCTACAACAGCTTCACAAAACGTAATTATAAGCAATTCTTCTGCACCAATTCCACCAGAACTACCAGCTGTAAAAGCAGCTTGTTCTGTAACGATTACAGAAAATCCTGAAACAGCAGGAAACGGATGTTCTGGGACTATTGTTGGCACAACAACAGATGCATTGTATTATGATGAACAAGGTGAATATACAATCATTTGGACTTTTGATTACGGAAATGGTATTGTATTACAATCCAATCAAAAAGTAATTGTTAAAGATGAAACTTTACCAGAAATTCCAGTTTTGCAAGATGTTTTATCAGAATGTTCCCTAACGATTACCAATATACCAACAACTACAGATAATTGCGCAGGAACCATAACAGGAACAACAACAGATTCTTTAACGTATAATCAGCAAGGAGAATTTAGTATTACTTGGACTTTTGATGATGGAAATGGGAATATTTCCACAGCCAATCAAAAAGTAATTGTAAAAGATGAAACTGCTCCTGTAATTCCAGATTTAGCTGATATTTCATCAGAATGTTCCCTAACGATTACCAATATTCCAACAACTACAGATAATTGTGCAGGAACCATAACAGGAACAACAACAGATCCTTTAACATATAATCAGCAAGGAGAATTTACCATTATTTGGACTTTTGATGATGGAAATGGGAATATTTCAACAGCCAATCAAAAAGTAATTGTAAAAGATGAAACAGCGCCAGTAATTCCAGATTTAGCCGATATTTCATCAGAATGCTCTATAACAATTTCAGATATTCCAACAACAACAGATAATTGTGAAGGAACGATTACAGGGACAACAACAGACAACTTAACGTACAATCAACAAGGAGAATTTACGATTACTTGGTCTTTTGATGATGGAAATGGAAACATTTCAACAGCCAATCAAAAAGTAATTGTAAAAGATGAAACTGCTCCTGTAATTCCAGATTTAGCTGATATTTCATCAGAATGTTCCCTAGCGATTACCAATATCCCAATAACCACAGATAATTGTGTAGGAAATATAACAGGAACAACAACAGATTCTTTAATTTACAATCAGCAAGGAGAATTTACTATTATTTGGACTTTTGATGATGGAAATGGGAATGTTTCCACAGCAAATCAAAAGGTAATTATTAAAGATGAAACTGCTCCTGTAATTCCAGTTTTACAAGATATTTCATCAGAATGTTCTATTGTAATTTCAGATATTCCAACAACCACAGATAATTGTGCAGGAACGATTACAGGAACAACAAACGATTCTTTAACATATAATCAACAAGGAGAATTTACGATTATTTGGACTTTTGATGATGGAAATGGAAACGTTTCAACAGCCAATCAAAAAGTAATTGTTAAAGATGAAACTGCGCCAGAAATTAAAGCAAAAGATTTTGAATTGGAACTTGATGATAGTGGTAATGCAACTTTGGAAATTTCAGATATTGACAACGGTTCAACAGATAATTGTGGAATTGCTTCTTATAATTTATCCAAAACAAATTTTGCAGTAGCTGATTTAGGTGAAAATGATGTTGTTTTTACAGTGACTGATATTCATGGAAATTCAGATTTTGTAAGTATAAAAGTTACAGTTATACAAAAAGTATTGTCAACAGAAGATATAGAACTAAAAGACTTAATTCAATTATATCCAAATCCTGTTAGTAGAAAGTTATTTATAAAAATTGATGAAACTGTAAAAATTAATAAAATTGAAATTTTTTCTATCAATGGTAAAACAATTTTATCAAAAAATAAAAGTCAGGATTTTGTTGATGTAAAACCTTTTGCTATTGGTGTTTATTTTATAAAAATAACTACAGAAAAAGGTTTTCTGCTAAAAAAGTTTATAAAGAGTCAGTATTAGTTTGCCCAAATAAAAACCCATTAAAGAGCTTAATGGGTTTTTATTTGGTTTATAAAAAAGTAAAAAAATATTATTCAATTAATTTTATTGAAGAAGCTACAAATTTATTAGAGACAATTTCACCTTCAATTTTTGCTTTTCTAACTACATTACAAAAACCTGTTTGTTCATCATGAGCATCTCCAAAATCATCAATGCTAAAACCCTCAACAAAATAGGCTTTATCATTAATTTTTACAGCTAAATTGCAACCATCGCCTTCTAAATCAAATTGACATTGCCCACATGCAATTGGTGCTTCTAAAACACTAACTTTTAATTTTGTTTGGCAGGCTACTATAATTAAAAAGCTTAAAACGATTATTTTTTTCATGATTATTTTTCTCTTGAGTTAAGTTCAGTTTTTATTTTTTTCATCGATATAAATTGTACAGGAAGAATCGCTGCGCAAGAAACACCAACTACAAATAAAGCAATAAAAGTTGCATTATTATCTTTAAACAACATACCATAAATAGTTATGGATAACAATAAACCAATGACAATTATCAAAGCAATCGAAATTATTTTTAATCCTTTTAAGCTGCCTTGTAATTCTTTAGTCGATTTACTTTCTAAATTATTTTCCATTTCTAATTATTTTTATTTACAACAGTAAGCACTACAAAGTGCAACTGAAAACTGATTACTTTTTAGACCAACTATCCCTCAACCCAACAATTTTATTAAAAACTAAATGTTCTTTTGTAGAATCGTCATCAACATTAAAATAACCCATTCTTTGAAATTGAAAACGTTCACCAATTTCAGCAGACTGTAAACTTGGTTCAACAAAAGCTTCAATAATTTCTAAAGAATTAGGGTTGATAAATTCCATAAAATCTTTGTCTTTATGAGAGTCTGGAGCTTCATCTAAAAACAATCGATCATAAGCTCTTACTTCTGCTTTGATAGCATGTTTTACAGAAACCCAATGCAAAGTTCCTTTTACTTTACGCTTGCTTTCTTCAGTGTCCATGCCAGATTTTGTTAATGGATCGTAGGTACATTGAATTTCAATAACATTTCCATCAGCATCTTTTGTACAGCTGTTTGCTTTTATAAAATAAGCGTTTTTTAAACGAACTTCGCTACCCAACTTCAATCTAAAAAACTTCTTATTTGCTTCTTCTCTAAAATCCTCTTTTTCAATATAAATTTCTCTAGAAAAAGGAACTTCTCTGCTGCCAAAACCATCTTCATAATCATTATAATTGGCATCTAACATTTCCTCTGTATCCTCAGGATAATTTGTAATTACCACTTTTACAGGGTCTAAAACAGCCATTACTCTTGGTGCATTTTTATTTAAATCTTCACGAATTTTAAACTCTAAAAGTGCTACATCAATTACATTTTCACGTTTAGAAACTCCAACAGTTTCTATAAAACTTTTTATAGATTCTGGAGTATAACCACGTCTACGTAAACCAGAAATTGTTGGCATTCTTGGATCATCCCAACCAGCCACAATTCCATTCTCAACCAACGTTAACAATTTACGTTTACTCATAATTGTATAACTCAAATTCAAACGAGAAAACTCACGTTGTTTTGGCGGATTTGGGTATTCAGATTTGCTATACTCTAAAACATTTTCTTTAAACCAATCGTACAATTCTCTGTGAGGTTTAAACTCTAAAGAACATAAAGAATGCGAAATTTGCTCAATATAATCGCTTTCTCCATGCGTCCAATCGTACATTGGGTAAATGCACCAATCATCTCCAGTTCTATGATGCGTTTTGTACATAATTCTGTACATTAAAGGATCACGTAGTAACATATTTGGAGATTCCATATCAATCTTAGCACGCAAAGTATGCTCACCTTCTTTGAATTTTCCATCTTTCATTCCTTGAAACAACTCCAAGTTTTCTTCCACAGATCTATTTCTAAAAGGACTATTTGTTCCAACCTGAGTTGGCGTTCCTTTTTGCGCTCTCATTTCTTCTGATGATTGAGAATCTACATACGCTTTTCCATCTTTTATCAACAGAATTGCCCAATCATAAAGTTGCTGAAAATAATCAGAAGAATAGCATTCATTAGCCCAAGAATACCCCAACCAAGAAATATCTTTCTTAATAGCATCTACATATTCTTGCTCCTCTTTTGCAGGGTTTGTATCGTCAAAACGCAAATTAACTGGTGCATTGTATTTTTCACCCAAACCAAAACTAATTCCAATGGCTTTTGTGTGCCCAATGTGTAAATAACCATTTGGTTCTGGTGGAAAACGAAAACGTAAATCCTCTTTTGGCATTCCATTTGCCAAATCTTCTTCTATAATATGCTCTAAAAAATTGAGCGAATTCTTCTCTTCAGACATCCTTTTCTATAAATAAATTGAAGCGCAAAATTACGTAAAATACTTTTTAGACTTTGAGCATTCGTAACAAAATTGTAAATTCAGCAACTAATCAATAAACACCATAAATTATGAGCAATCAAATTAGAAATTATACCTGTCCTAAATGCAATAACAAAACCTATAAATTAGGTCAAATGCGAGCAACTGGAGGAACTTTATCTAAAATTTTTGACATTCAAAATCAGAAATTTACAAGCGTAACCTGCGAAAAATGTACATATACCGAATTTTATAAAACAAAAACAAGCGCAATTAGCAACGTTTTCGACTTTTTTACAAGTTAATTTTTTTGGGCGTTCCCAAGCAGAAAAGCTTGGTCGCGCTTTACGTTATATCTTTTTTTCAGAATTTATTAAAGTATCTGTAATTTTATCACCCAATTTATTCCTTAAATAATACATTGATTTTAAAAAAGCATAAAAAAGGATGCCACTTCAATCGCTAACGCAGGCATTTTTATCAGTTAAAGTTTTAATAAAAGCTAATTCAGTATTTATATTTTGTCGTAATTTTGCAACATGAAAAATGATGATGATAAAAAACCAGATTTAGTTGTTTTTAATGAGGAAACGCAACAATATGATGCTGCTTTAAAACCTTATGGAACATCAGCAAGTTCACCTGTAATTAAGCCATTAAATACTGCCAGTTGGAAAAATGATGGAATTACACGTGTAAATAAACAACTAAAATCTAAGTTTGATGAGGTTAAAAAAGAATACGAAGCTTTAATGCAAAAGTTTCAGTATAATGATTTAATCTACAATGCAAAATTTAGTTTTGAGCCAATTTTTGGTGAAAATTATCATTTGTACAACAACAGAAATGGTGAACCCTTTTTGTCGATTATAGAACCAGCACAATGTAGTTTTGAGTATCTTGGTTCTTTTAGATTAAACACCGATAAAATGTGGGAAAAAATAGACTAAAATTTATCCTGCAAGGTTTCAAAAACCTTGTAGGTATTCAAAAATCAAGACAAATTTGGGAATCATAAAAGTAAACAACATCAAACTCTACGCTTTTCACGGTTGTTTAGATGAAGAAGCAAAAATAGGTTCAGAATACAGAGTGGATGTAGAAGTAAAAGCAGATTTAAAAAAATCAGCAAAAACAGATGAACTTTCTGATACTGTAGATTATGTACATTTAAATCATATTGTAAAAGAAGAAATGGCAATCCGTTCTAAATTACTAGAAGAAGTTGCGCAACGTATTTTAAATCGATTTTTTAAAGAATTAAAAATGATTCAAAAAGCAACGGTTTCTGTATCAAAAATAAACCCTCCAATAGGTGGAAATGTAGAAGAAGTTGTTATTATTTTATCAAAAAAACGATAAGTATAAAAAATGCTTGTAGTAATTGTAAATTTATGTAAATTTGCAATCCTTAATTTAGATTCCTGTTTTTACAGGAAAGACATTTTAAGGTTTCGAAGTAAAAAAAACTTCGAGATAATTTTTTTGGTGTCTTGGCCGAGTGGCTAGGCAATGGTTTGCAAAACCATGTACAGCGGTTCGAATCCGCTAGACACCTCCAAAAAAACCTTGATAATTTTATCAAGGTTTTTTTATGCAATATTTTTTAGAAAATAAACAAAATCAAATTTTTATCAAACAAGTTAAAAAATAAACCTTTTGAACAAATAAATACTATAACAATCCAATAACTTGCAGTCGTTAAGAGGTAGTAAAATATCAGAATAAAAATACTAATCACTAATTAAAAAATATATTGATGAAAACAAATATTGGAATATCAGAAAAAAACAGAAAAGAAGTATCAGACATATTAGGAAAATTATTAGCAGATGAATTTGTGTTATACACAAAAACATTAAGAGCTCACTGGAATTTAGAAGGACATGATTTCCACACAAAACATGTGTTTTTTGAGGAACATTATGATGCAATCAAAATTTTTACGGATAGTGTTGCAGAAAGAATTAGAAAAATTGGTCATTATTCGCCAGGAACTCTAAAAGAATTTTTAGATTTAACTAATTTATCTGAAAAATACGATGGAGATAATACAAGTCACGATTACACAGTAGCTTTGTTAAAAGATCATGATACAATTATTCAATATATTAGAGAAAACTTATCGAAAGTTGGTGAAGATTGTAAAGATGTCGGTTCAGAAGATTTCTTAACAGGATTAATGCAAGAGCATGAAGAAATGGCTTGGATGTTAAGAGCAACTGTTGCTAAATAATCAGTATAAAAATATATTTAAAAAGCTAAACTCTATTTTGAGTTTAGCTTTTTTTTTGCTAAAATTATTTTTTAACGATTGACTTATCAAATTCTAATTAAAAAGTTACGAATTCTAATTCTTCTGATTTTTCCATACTTAATTCACTATTTTTGAGTTGTGCTTATAAACTTCACAACTATGAAAACCAAAAATCTACTTTTTACACTTGCTATTATTTTATTGATTTTTTCCTGTAAAGATCAAGAAATTAAAACAGATAACATTTATAAGTTCAAAGAATATATCAGTTATACAACTTCTGGAGTTGTTTCAAAAACGGCAAACATCAATATAAATTTAAGCAAAGAAGTTATTGATTGGGAAGCAAATCAAGAAATTTCTAACGATATTTTATCTATAGAACCTTTTGTGGAAGGAAGTTTAAAAACCTTAAATAATCATGCTTTA